>JBBQML010000691.1:0-3358 GCA_038328885.1 Verrucomicrobiota bacterium
GGCGCCAGGGACCCCGAGCGTGACATTCGCCGCGCCCAGATTGTGCGCGACGTGGCCGGCGCCTGCGCGCGGGTGATGGTCGATGCCAACCAGCAATGGACGCTCCCGCAGGCCCTCGACGTCTGCGGACGTCTCGCCGCGATCCAACCCTTCTGGATCGAGGAACCCACCCACCCCGATGACATCGTCGGTCATCGCACCCTCGCCAAAGCCATTTCCCCGCTGAAACTCGCGCTCGGCGAACACGTTCCCAACCGTGTCATTTTCAAAAACTACCTGCAGTTGAACGCCGCCGGCTTCATCCAGGTTGACGCGGTGCGCGTGGCCGGGGTGAGCGAGTTCCTCGCAGTCAGCCTGCTCTGCCGCAAATTCGACATTCCCGTCGTACCCCATGTTGGCGACATGGGGCAGATTCACCAGCATCTCGTGCTCTACAATCATATCGGCCTCGATCTTCCGGTCGTCTTTCTCGAACACATCCCGCACCTGAGAAGACGCTTTGTCCACCCCGTGCGTGTTGAGGAGGGCGTTTACCGCACGCCCGAAGAACCTGGTCTCTCGTCCGACCTCCATCCCTGAACAGCGCCATCCTCGGGCCCCCAAGCAACCCCTCCGGTCCATCCCCTGCTTTCATGCTCAACTCCATCGATCTCACCGTAGTCCTGGGCTATCTCCTGGGCGTGGTCGCACTCGGTCTCTGGGCCGGCACCCGCGCCGGCCGCGCAAAGGCCGGCGGCGGCTCCAGCGGCTATTTTCTTGCGGGCGGCACCCTGCGCTGGCCGGTCATCGGCATGGCCCTCTTTGCCACCAACATCTCCTGCGTCCATCTCGTCAGTCTCGCCCAATCCGGCTACGACACCGGCCTGCTCAACGGCAACTTCGAGTGGATGGCTGCGTTCACCCTCGTGTTACTCGCGCTCTTCTTCGCGCCGTTCTACATCCGGGTTCGCATCGCCACCCTGCCCGACTACCTTGAGCGTCGCTACGACCGCGCCTGCCGCGACTGGCTCGCCGTGCTCTCCATCGTATCCGCGGTGACGATCCACATCGGTTTCTCCTTCCTCACCGGCGGACTGGTCCTGGGTTTTCTCTTCCCCGAGCTCGGCGGCATCTACACCGCGATCATCGCCATCGCCGCGCTCACCGGGCTCTACACCATCGTCGGCGGGCTGCTAGCCGTGGTTCTGACCGAGACGGTCCAGACGGTCGTGCTCCTGACAGGTGCCGCGGTCATCACCGGTGCCGCCTGGTTCAAGCTCGGCGGCTGGACGCCTCTCGTGGAGGCGCTGCAGTCCGCGGGTGTGCCCGAGAAACTCTCGATGCTCCGCCCGGCCGGCGACCCCAGCGGCATGCCGTGGTATGCCATCCTTCTCGGTTACCCCGTGCTCGGGATCTGGTATTGGTGCGCCGACCAGACGATCGTGCAGCGCGTGCTCGGGGCCCGCGACGAAAACCATGCGCGTGTCGGTGCCTTGTTCTGTGCCCTGCTCAAGGTATTCCCGGTCTTTCTCTTCGTTCTTCCTGGCCTGCTCGCCTTTGCCCTGCACCACCATGGAGCACTCGACCTCGCCCGTCTCACGAGCGACGGCGTGGTCAACTCCAAGAACATCTACTCAGTCATGATCGTCGAGTTGCTGCCGGTGGGTCTGCGCGGCCTGATCGTGGCCGCCCTGCTTGCCGCGCTGATGAGCACCGTGGCCGGAGCGCTCAACTCGATCTCGTCGCTCGTCAGCCTCGATCTCTACAAACGTTTCCGGCCTGCCGCGAGCGACCGTCAACTGATCCTGGTCGGACGCATCGCCGCCGTCGTCGCGCTGGTGGTTTCGATCGGTCTGATTCCGCTGCTGAACCGCTACGAGAGTCTGTTCAACGGTCTCAACACGATCATCGCCCACATCGCTCCGCCCGTGACCTCGGTCTTCCTCATCGGCGTATTCTGGTCAGGCGCAACTGCGCTCTCCGGCCGTCTCACCCTCTGGTTCGGCTCAGCACTTGGTGCGGGTGTCTTCGCCCTCAACTCGATCGCTCCCCACCAGCCCCTGGCCAAGGTTCCCTTCATGCTCATGGCCTTCTATCTCCTGGCTGCCTGCATGCTCTTCCAGATCGCGGTCAGCCTTGCCAAACCCGCCTCCGCCGCGCAACGCGCCGCGGCGGTCTGCTGGCGCTCTCCGCTCGAACCGCTCCGCTCCCCCGGCTGGCCCGGCTTGGGCGATTACCGCGTCCTTTCCGGCCTGGTCCTGGTTGGCATGGTGATCCTCTACTCGTTCTTTGCCTGATCCAGCACTTTACCATGAAGACTTCTCACGCTTGCCTGTTTGCCCTGCTCTGCCTCGCTCCTTCCCTCCACTCGGCTCCTCCTCCCGTGCCCAAATCCGCCGTTTCTCCCGAAACCCAACTCCTGCCCGCCGTCGTCCCGGTCTTCGGTCCTTCCAATCCCACGCCCGCCGAGGCTGCCCGCGCGCCGGTCAAGTATTACGCCTCGATCGTGGGTCTTGACCCGGCAAAGGAGAATACGTACCGCGAGCTCCACGCCCATGTCTGGCCCGAGGTCGTCGCCGCGATTCACCAAGCCAACATCCGCAATTTCAACATTTTCGTCACCGTGATCGCCGGGAAGCGCTACCTGATCAGCCACTTCGCGTACATCGGCACCGATCCGGAGGCCGACTTCGGCTCGATCGCCAGGGACCCGACCACCCGCGATCGGTGGTGGCCCCTGACCGACGCCTGCCAAATCCGTCTGCCCGGCACACCCGCAGGCGACCAGTGGCGCGCGATGGAACAGGTCGCGCATCTTCCCTAGCCGGTTGGCATGCGCTCGCCAACAAGGTGGTCATCGGCCTGTTGAGCGCTACCCTCAAGCAATCATGAGCCCCCCCCGCGTCCATCTCATCACTGCTCTCCACTGTCTGAGTCTGCTGTTGCTCTCCCTGCAGGTCGGCCAGGCTGCCGAGCGCTTTCTTCTTTCGACGGAGGGCAGCGGCCGCGCCACGGCCTACTTGGAGTCGGGGAAAATCATCACGTTCCTGGGACGCACCCATGTGGCCTGGTTGGATACACCACCAGAGGGTTTTCGCATCCGGATTCGCACGCTCGACCGAAGCACGGGTCAGTGGTCGCCGGCGTGGACGATCGGCGAAGCCGCGGACAATCACGGCGGCCCGGCCCTCACGGTCGACGCCGCGGGTTACCTGCACGTCGTCTTCTATTCGCACCACCATCCCTTCCGTTATCGCAAGTCGGTGCGTCCCAACGACGCCTCGGAGTGGGGTCCAGTGGAGGAGTTCGGACTGCACCTGACCTACCCCACCCTGCTCTGCGCGGCGGATGGCACGCTCATCCTCTCAGCCCGGCACAG
>JBBQML010000692.1:0-3356 GCA_038328885.1 Verrucomicrobiota bacterium
CGGCGCTCGGCCCGTCCTTCGGCGTCGCGCCGGCCGGCACGTGGATGTGCAGGTCGAAGCGGTCATGGTCCAGCGCGCCGACCCCGAACGGTTCAGGGTGACTGCGTAGAAAGCTCAAGGCCGCCTGGGCGCTTTCCTTCATGACCTCGCCGAGGGAACCGGTGAGCAGCAGTTTGCCCGAACCGGGCATGCGCGTGGCCTCGATGTGCAGCAACTCACCGCCGGTCGGCGTCCAGGCGAGCCCCAGGGCCACTCCCGGCCGCGGGTGGTCAGCCCGGCCCTCCGCCGCATACGGGGGAGGCCCCAGGAGAGTGGGCAGGTCGGCGGCGGCCACCCCGAATACGCCCGGCGCGGGGGCGCCGTTCTCCGCCAGGCGCCGCGCCGCCTTGCGCAGCACCGAGGCCAGCTGCCGCTCCAACTGCCGAACCCCGGCCTCGCGCGTGTAGTCCTCGATGACCCGCTGGACTGTGCCAGGCGCGAACCGGACGGAACGGGCGTGCAGCCCGTGCTCGCGCAATTGGCGGGGCAGTAGGTGGCGCCGCACGATCTGGAGCTTTTCGTCGACGGTATAACTGGGCAGTTCGATGACCTCGAGCCGGTCGCGCAGAGCGGGGTGGACCGGCTCGAGCCAGTTCGCGGTGGTCACGAAGAGCACCCGGGACAGGTCGAAGGGCAGCTCCAGGTAGTGGTCGGTGAAAGCACGGTTCTGCTCGGGGTCGAGCACTTCCAGCAAGGCCGACGCGGGATCACCCCGGAAGTCGCTGCCCAGCTTGTCCAGTTCGTCGAGCAGGACGACGGGATTGCGGCTGCCCGCCCGGCGCAGCGCCTGGAGGATGCGGCCGGGCATGGAGGCGACGTAGGTCCGGCGGTGGCCACGGATGTCCGCCTCGTCCCGCAAGCCCCCCAGGGCGATTCGCACGAAGCCGCGTCCGAGGGCGCCGGCGAGGCTGCGGCCCAGGGAAGTCTTGCCCACGCCAGGCGGACCAACCAGGCAGAGGATCGGCGCGCGCGAATCGGGCTTGAGCTTCATCACCGCCAGGAACTCCAGGAGTCGATCCTTGACCCGTTGCAGCCCGTGGTGCTCGCGGTCCAGCAGACGGGCCGCGGCGTCCAAGTCCAGGCGGTCGGGCGTGAGTTTGTTCCAGGGCAGGTGGAGCAGCCAATCGAGGTAGTTTCGGAGCACGGTATGCTCGGCGACGGCGGCGGGGATGTGGACCAACCGCTCGAGTTCCCGGCTGGCGACTTCGCGCACCTCCTGGGGAAGGTCCTCGCGGGCGATCTTCTCCCGCAGGCCGTTCCATTCGGCCTCCGCCGGGTCGCTCTCCCCCAGTTCGCGACGGATGATGCGGAGCTGTTCCCGAAGGAAATAGTCGCGCTGCCCCTTGGCCAGGGTGGACGTCACTTCCCCCTGAATCTTGGCACCGAGGTTCCCGAATTCGAGTTCGCGGTCGACCAGCGGTGCCAGGAGAGTGAGTCGCTCGGCGACGTCGAGGGTCTCGAGCAGGCGCTGTTTCTCGGCCAACTGGAGGTTCAGTGCCCCGGCGAGCAGGTCGGCCACCCGTCCCGGGCGGGTCGCATTGAGGACGGCGAGCTTGGTGTGCTCCCCGACCGAGGTGGACACTTTCAGGAGTTCCTGAAAGCGCTGCTGGAGGCTGCGGACCATCGCCTGGCTCCGTGGGCTGGGGTCGGCCTTCTCCGGCAGCAGCGTCACCCGGGCCCGCAGGTACGGGCTCCGCGCGGAGAATCGCCCGAGGCGGACCCGGGCCAGTCCCTCGACCAGGATCCGCACGGTGTCGTCGGGGTACTTGAGCATTTTCTGAACCCGCGCGGCGCACGCCACCGGGTGGAGATCCTCGGGGCCGGGATCGGTGCTCTCAGGGTTGTTCTGCAGGACCAGGCAGAGGAGGCGGTCGCCCCCGACGACGTCGTCGATGAGCCGCACGCTACTTCCGGCATCCACGAGGAGGGGAGACACGTTTCCCGGGAAGATCACGATGTCCGACAATCCGAGGACGGGCAGTTCATCAGGCAGGTCAACGACGCGATCATCCTCGGCAGCCTCCGGGCCGGTAGCCTTGACGAGACTGATGAACTCGGTGTCGAGACCGCCCATGCAGGAAAGGTGGGGTCAGCAGCGGGGTCGGCAACCCGGTCGAAGCGGAAGGAATCCCGCCTTCGGTGGGTTCAGGCCACTTCGATGCGCTGGGGTCCGCCGGGGCCGGGGGGCGAGTGTGAGAACTCGATCCGGAGGATGCCGTTCAGATAGATGGCCCGGGCGCTGGTCAGATCGAGTCCGGCAGGAAGTTCCACGGCGGCTTCGAAAGCACCATACTCGATCTCCATCATCAGGAACCGCGCCCCTCCCGTCCGGGGCGAATCGCGGCGCATGCCGGAGATGCGCAAACGGTTGCCATCCACGGTCAGGGTGAGGTCCTCCCGCCGGATGCCAGCCAACTCCGCCTTCACCACCGCCCCGCCCCCATGGGTGAAGACGTCCATGTTTGGCACCCATGCCACCCCGTTTCCCGCCTGTTTCATCGGAGCCTTCGAACGCGTCGTGACGAAATGGACGGCAGTGCTGATCTTCGATGAAGCCATGCCCAGTGCCGGTAAGGCTACGACACCCCTCCCATTCACGCAAGCGGCCGTCCCTCCTCGTTTTCAGGACCCGCTTTAGACCGTTCTTGGGTCTGCTGTGCCTCTGTGGTGGAGCGGCGCGCTGTCCCGCCACAACAACCCTGACAGGCGCGCGGCCCCCGACGCCCCCAGCGTCGGGCCGCCCAGACCCCCACCACGGCCGCCACGAGGGCCAGGGCCGCAACTTGCTGCCAATCCATGAGACCAGCTTGGACCGCGCACCGGGGAGATCCAAGCGCGGAAGCCAGTTTCTGGTAAGTCGATGGGGTCGGATCTAAATTGTTGACATTGTAGACTGGCTCGGCCCCCTGAGGCGGGCACTCTTCGTGGAATGTCAACAATTTAGATCTGACCCCATGTTCTCTTGTTCTCTCGTCAAGGCGATGTTCCGTTGCTCGGGCATCAGCGAGGCTGGCAGGGGCTTCAGTTGGTTCAGGCGGGTCGCGATGGCAAGTTCTTGCTCCGTGACCCCCACGCGGCCGAGGTAAGTCGATGGGGTCGGATCTAAATTGTTGACATTGTAGACTGGCTCGGCCCCCTGAGGCAGGCACTCTTCGTGGAATGTCAACAATTTAGATCTGACCCCATGTTAGAAAGCGCCGGATCTCGACGGGCCAGTCCTCGTAGTGGTTGCCGCCGGAAGGGCGTACAGCGAAGCCGGTGGGATTGTGGAGCCAGGCGAGGCGGAGCCGGAACA
This sequence comes from Verrucomicrobiota bacterium, assembly GCA_038328885.1. Taxonomy (GTDB): domain Bacteria; phylum Verrucomicrobiota; class Verrucomicrobiia; order Limisphaerales; family CAIMTB01; genus CAIMTB01. Next base: position 3,335 of record JBBQML010000692.1, read on the forward strand.
GATGGGCGCGGCTGACGTTCAG
>JBBQML010000693.1:0-3351 GCA_038328885.1 Verrucomicrobiota bacterium
ACCCAGATCTGGAGCAGCGAGGGCGATTTGTCGATCGACGAGATGACCTGTTCGAAGTCCTTGAGGACCTCGGTGTGCGGCGGGAACTCCGGCTTCGGGTCCGCCGGAGCCCCCCCCGGAGCGACCGCCGGAGCAACCGCCGGCTGCTGGGCCCCGGCCAAAGGACCTGACCCGACGGCGACCAGGACGCAGAGCAGGAGCGACTTCGGCGAAAGAAGGGATGCGTGCATGCTTCGGAGATTTTTTCTGCGGGCATGCTGCCCCGGCTCAGGTCTAAAGTCCACTCGCCAAGGACCCGCCCCGCCAGGCAATCGAAGGCGATCCTTCCCCAAGCAATGACGAGACAACCGCCCCCCAGCGCGTACGCTGTTGCTGTCGAACCCTCCGATCAGCGCGGGCGACGCGCCCGGGGTGCCGTGGACCGGTTGCAACCCTCCGCCCGACCGGGCCGTCTGAAAGCACCATACCCCATGCCATCATGAACGATCCTGCCACCCTCCAGCACTGCCTCACCTACGTTGAAACCCAACTCGGTTCGCAGCCCCGCCCAGGCTCCTACCGACGTCCCCCCCCCCCGACGGTCACCATCTCCCGCGCCGCTGGCACCGGGGCCATTCCCATCGCGGACCGCCTCGCTGCCTACCTCCAGCAGCATCGCCCCGCCTCGCCGGCGCCCTGGACGGTCTTCCATCGCGCCCTCGTCGAGAGGATGCTCGCCGAGCACAACCTGCCCGAACGACTCGCCCGGTACATGCCTGAGGGCCGCGTGTCCTACATCCAGGACACCTTGGAGGAGCTCCTCGGCCTTCACCCCTCGTCGACCGACCTCGTCACCCGCATCAGTCAGACGATCCTCGGACTGGCGGAGATCGGGCACTGCATCCTCGTCGGTCGCGGGGGCAACGTGATCCTCGCCGGCACCCCCACCGCGTTCCACGTCCGCCTGATCGGGACCCACGACCGACGGGTCCGCCGGGTGACGGAGGAACGGCAACTCACGGAAGTCGCGGCCGCTGATTTCGTCCGGCACGAGGACCAGGCCCGCGCCCGGTACCTGAAGACCCAGTTCGACAAGGATACTGAGGACCCCCTCGGCTATCACCTGGTGGTCAACACCGACTGGTTCTCGCCGGACGAGGCCGCGGAACTCATCGGTGCCGCGCTGCTGCGACATTTCCCGGCGGAACCGTAGGCGGTAGAGGCGGTAGGCGGTGCCGCCGGCCGCGCGCGACGTACTGCAGTTCTCCTTTTGCCTGGCGCGGATGGTCTTCCGGAGGGTCCCGTTGAATCGGAACCCCCCCTCCCCCCAGGGCATGCTCGCCACCGGGCCGGGGCTCTCTACGCTGGGGCGATGAGTTACGAGGTTCTCGATTTCGACGAACAGGTCCTGAAGCGCAGCCATTCCATCCCGGTCCTCGTGGACTTCTGGGCCCCCTGGTGCGGTCCCTGCAAGATGCTGGGCCCGCTCATCGAAAAGCTCGCGGGCGAGGCGGGAGGCCGATGGGAACTTGTGAAGGTAGACACCGAGGCGCACCAGGACCTCGCCGCCCGCCACCAGATTGCCTCCATCCCCGCCGTTAAGTTGTTTCGCAACGGCGAGGTGACCGCCGAGTTCCTCGGCTTCAAGCCTGAGGCCCAGCTCCGCGCCTGGATCGATGGCCAAATGCCGACCGCCGGGGCCATCGACCTCGAGCACGCCGCGGAGTTGATTGATGAAGGACGACTCGAACAGGCCCGCCCGCTCCTCGAAGGCGTGCTGGCGGCCGAACCCAAGCGCCATGCTGCCCGTCTGCTGCTGGCCGAGGTGTTGCTCAGCACCGATGCCCTCGCCGCGGCGGCCCTCCTCGAACAGGTTCCCGACGACGCCGACGAGGCCGCTCACGCCCAGGCGCTGCACCTCCTCGCCACCCAGGCCGCCCAACCCGCTTCGGCATTCCCCGAGGACCCGGTCAAACCGCGGTTCCTCGAGGGATTGGCCGGCATGCGGGGGCGCGACTGGGACGCAGCGCTGGCGGCTTTCATCGACGTCGCCGAACGCCGCCGCACCTATGCGGGCGGCATCGCCGCGGAGTTGGGCAAGGCCATCTTCCGCTACCTCGGCATCCGTCATCCCATCGCGGACAAACACTACCGCCGCCTCAGCAGCGTCCTGAACTCCTAGCCGGGCGTTGGTGAGCGCCCCTCCCCGGGTGGTCGCCGACGTGAATCGGCGCGTACTCTGCAATTTCAAGCCCCGCTCGCCTGCTCAGTGCCTGGGCGCTCAGGGGCTGGTTCCGATGGGGTGCGGGGTTCGCCAGTGGTGCCGCGATAACTGGCGACCACCCATTCGCTGAGCACCTTGTCCGGCGCCTCCACGGCAGGCACGTCCAGCACGAACGCTTGCTGTCCGGAGTTCTGAGCGATCAAGCGCAGCCCGAACTGGTAGTCCTTGAACCTCTCCGCGCACAAGTCCCGCACCGGTCTGCCCGCGTCCTGCGCCTGGGCCACCAGGGCATCCGCGGCCGCGTCGGTGAACCGCAGCGATAAACCGTGCGACTGCTGGAAGCGCTCCGCAAATTCGTGGACGATGTGGCGCAAGGTCGCACGCTCCTCCTGAGCCTGATCCGCCAGCAGTTTCGACAGTGCCGCTTTGGGCTCCCCGACCAATTCCCTGGTCACGGTGAAACGCTTCACCTGGGTCGAAGGCAGCTCGAATTTCATCTCCCGAAAAACCCGTTCGCATACCGTCATCAGACCGCGGGCGCCGGTATTCTCACCCGCCGCCAGCTCCGCGATCTGGCGGAGTCCCGCCTCCTCGAACAGCACCTCGATGCCGTAGGCGCCAAACGCCTGCTCCACCTGGCGCACAATGCTTCCCTCGGACGACTTCAAGATGCGGAACAGATCCTCCTTGTCGAGCGCGTGACAAACCACGCGGACCGGGAGTCGGCCGATGAACTCAGGCTCGAAACCGAAATCCACAAAGTCGCGGGTCTCGGCCAGAGCCAGGAGGCGTCCGGTGTCCGCCCCGGTGCTGCCGGCCCCTGGTTGGCTGCGCAACGACGGGACACCGGACGGCGCGGCACCTGCCGCAAACCCGATCGTCGCCTCGCGCACCCGCTTCTGGACGAGCTTCTCCAGTCCGGTGAAGGCGCCACTCACGATGAACAGGATGTGCTTCGTGTTGATCGTGGTGGGCTGCTTCCTGCCTTGGCGCTGGAGGTCCATCATGGCCTGAAACTGGCCGGCCATATCGTTGGGCGCCCGCACCGGAACCTCCGTTTCTTCCATCAGCTTCAGCAGGTTCGTCTGCACCCCGCGCCCGCTGACGTCGCGCCCTGTGAGGTTGGAAGCCGCCGCCAGTTTGTCGAT
>JBBQML010000694.1:0-3350 GCA_038328885.1 Verrucomicrobiota bacterium
CCGCGCTCTGGAGGAAGCGCGCCGCCAGGGACTCGAGTTGACCGACGACACGGCAGCATGCGAGCGCCTGGGGCAGGTGGTCCGGTTGGTCGAATCCCAAGCGCCCAATCCCAAGATCACCTACCCGGGGGACGTGCCCTACCTGGAGACGCTGCTGCGGGGGGCGTGACCGGGCCCGAGTCCGGGTACTGGCGATTTTCGAGGGGCGATCCGGGGACGCCGGGAGCGCCCTGGTTCCACACGCCACGCACGACGCGCACTAGGCCCGCGGATGGAAGCGCCGGTGGATCTCGCGCAACCGGCTGGTGGCGACGTGCGTGTAGACCTGGGTGGTGGCGATGCTGGCGTGCCCGAGCAGTTCCTGGATCACCCGCAGGTCCGCGCCATGCTCCAGCAGGTGGGTGGCGAAACTGTGCCGCAGCATGTGGGGCGTCACGTGCCGCATCACGCCGGCGCGACGCGCCCGCTTCACCACGCGTGACCAGAGGGCGAATCCCGAGAACGCGGTGCCACGCGAGGTCAGAAACAAGTTCGCCGGGGAACTTGGCCGCGCCAGTTTCGGCCGGCCGTGTTCGAGGTACTGGCAGATGGCCTGGAGCGCGCGCTCACCCACCGGGACCAAGCGCTCTTTGTTGCCCTTGCCGATCACCCGCACGAAACCGGCGTCAAGACTCAACTGCTCGAGTCGGAGGCCGCGCAACTCCGCCAACCGCAGGCCGGAGGCATAGGCGAGTTCGAGCACCGCAAGATCACAGAAGTCCGCGGGACGCGGTTTGGCCACCGGGGCCAGCAGCAGGAGGATCTCCTCCGGACCCAGCGCCTTGGGGAGACGCTGCCAACGCCGGGGCAGCGCGAGGTTCGCGGCGACGTTCTCCGCCAGATGAGCCTCCGCAACCGCGAACCTGTAGAAGGCACGCAAGGCTGCGATCTGGAGGTACAGGCTCTCGGCGCTCAAGCCCGGCGACGCATCGCGCCGGCCCCGCCGTTCCGGCTCCCGGTTGCGCTCTGCTTGCAGGAACGCGGTCAGGTGCCGGAACTCGACCGCGCCCCAGGCCTGGAGACCCTCCGCCCCGGCCCAGGCGAGAAACCTCCGCAGCAGCGACGCATAGGTCTTCTGGGTCTGCTCCGACTGCCCACGCTCATGCCGCAGGAACACGAGGAAGTCATCGACGAGATTCTCCACACGCAGCGGCCCTCAGAGCTTTCGCCCGGTCAATCGCTCGAACGCCTCCAGGTACTTCGCCTGGGTCCAGTTCACGACGTCGGCGGGCAAGGCCGGCGCGGGCGGCGTCTTATCCCAGTCGAGCGTCAGCAGGTAGTCCCGCACGAACTGCTTGTCGAAGCTCGGCTGGCCCCTTCCCGGACGGTATTCATCCGCCGGCCAGAAACGGGACGAATCCGGGGTGAGCACCTCGTCAATCAGCATCAACCCGTCCGCGCCAAAGCCGAACTCGAACTTCGTGTCGGCGATGAGGATCCCGCACCGCCGGGCATGGGCCCGGGCCGCCGCGTAGAGCTCGAGGCTCAGTCGGCGCACCGTCTCCGCGGTCTCCCGGCCCACGATCCCCACCGCCCGCTCGAACGGGATGTTCTCGTCGTGCCCGGTCTCGGCCTTGGTCGCCGGCGTGAAGATGGGTTCCGCGAGCTCGGCTGATTCCACCAACCCGGCCGGCAGCGGCACTCCGCAAACCTCTCCGCTCCGCCGGTATTCGTTCCAGCCCGAGCCGGCAAGGTAACCACGGACGACGCACTCGATCGCCAGCGGCCTCGCCTTCCGTACCAGCATGCTCCGTCCGGCCAGGGCCGCGGCGAACGGCTGCAGGCGTGGCGGCAGCGGGTCGGCGGACCCGGCCAGCCGATGGTTGGGCACGATCTCCGCCAGGCGGTCGAACCAGAAGTGGGAAATCTGGGTCAGCACCTCCCCTTTCCGCGGAATCCCGTTCGGCATGATGCAATCGAACGCCGAAATCCGATCGGTCGCGACAAAGAGCAGCGCTTCCCCAAGGTCGAAAACCTCCCGGACCTTGCCGCTCTTCAGCCTCGGGATCCCCGGAAGGTCAACGGAGAGCAGCGGCGCGTCGGTCATCGAGGGAGCCTAGGCGAGACCCGCCCGCGGGAGAACCCAAAACCCACCCACCGACCACCCACCGACCACGCTGCCGCGCCCCGCGGCAGCGTGGTCGTGACCCGCCCGGGCTACGACTCCCGCAGGAAGTCCGCGATCATGCCGGGCACTTCGCCGTCGAACCCGGAGATGTCCAGCATTCCGCGGTCGTTCGGGTCCGACGCGCGGAAGCAACCGCTGGCCAACCCCACCACCACCGCACGAGCCGCCGGGACGCGTTCCGATCGGTACAGCCGGAGCGCCTCGGGGAACGGCATGTTCAAGGCCCAGGTCTCGGTATCGGTGTAGTTCACGAAGCCTTCCACCTCGAGCCGGTTCCGCCGCGCCCAATGAATGGGGAGGGCGAGGTCCGTCCCGCCGAAGGACAGGGTTCCCAGTCGCCCCAACGCCTCCTCCAGCCGTGTGCCCGGAGCCAGGTCCAGCAGGGTCAATCCGCTGTCGCCACCGGCCCAGCGCCCGCCGAATCGGGCGACACCACCGGCCGGCGCGAACGCCACCGTGACGCACCCCGGCTCCACCGCAGCCGTCACCAGCGCCATGGCTACGCTGGCGTCGCGCGCCGTCAACCCGCTGTCGCCCACCTGGCTTGTGGCCATCGAACCGCTCACGTCCAATGCCTGCAACAGCCGCTTCCCCACCGGCCGCACGTTGCCGTACGCCCGGTAGAAGGCCTCGTCCAGACCCGACAGCACCGCTCTGACCGGCGTCCAACAAAGCCTCCCACGACCGTCCGTTCCACGCGCATAGCCGCGCTGAGCGATGAGGACCGCCAACGGATGGAGGCCGCCGACCGGTTGACCGCCCTCCTCCTCGAGCCGGCCCAGGATGGCGCGGAGGGTCTCGCTGCCGGGCGTGAGCAGCCCGACCCCCGTCAGATGACCCAACTGCGGGAGGACGGAGGCCAACGGCATCCGGGGCAGCAAGGCCGACCAGACCTCGGCATCCCCCAGCCATGGACCCGGAACGGCCTGTTCGGGAACCGCGTCCTCGGTGACCAACCGGACCACTTCGCTCCGGCTGCGCGCCCGCCCGCGCCCGCCGGGAGCGACCGGCAATGCCTCGTGCCGTGGGAGCCACCGGCCACCCACCACGCCTGGCCCCCCTCTCCATTCCTTGTGCTGCGTGTTCATCTTAGGTCCTTGCTTCCCCTCCAGGCCATGGCCCGGGCCCCCCCCCCCCCCGGCGGGGGGGGGGGGGCGCGAGGGGGCGCCCCCCGCCCCGGGCC
>JBBQML010000695.1:0-3348 GCA_038328885.1 Verrucomicrobiota bacterium
GCCTGATCTTCCCAGCCCAACAGCTCCCCTACCTCACCAACTTCCAGGCCGCGCTCCAGTTCCCGCTCCACAACCAGACCAACATCATCGAGGTCGCCGACGCCGCCTTCGCGCTCGACGGCCTGCCCACCGGGACGGTCCGACTCCGGACGAGCCTCGACCTCTACCGGGAAAACGAGTGGAGACTCACCCTCCTCGGTAGCCAGAGCGCCCTCTGCCCGGCCGGTACCGGCTTCACGCTCAAACCCGATCCCAGCTTCGGCAACCGCCTCGCCCTGCGCTTCGACGCCGGCATGGAGTTCGCCATGCCCGCCAGCACCCTCTCCGACGCGGTTGGCGGCGCACTCGCCGCCGCCACCTGCGGGTCACTCACCATTCCCGTCGACGGATTCCCCCTCCTCGGCCTCGACGCCCTCGGGCTCTCCTCGGGAGCGCCCGGCTCGGTGGCAGCAAGGGCGTCACGCTGACCAACGCGTCCCTCCAGCTCACCGGCCTGACGAATATCTTCTCCCCCACGCCATCCCAACCGTTTCGGGCTGCCCTCGGTGGCACGCTCCTCGTCGGCCCGGCCGGCTTCGGCCTGAGCAACGCCGTCTTCCATTTCGAGGGCAATCCGCTTCCGCGCTTCACCGTCTCCGAACTCGCCGTCATCCAACCCGGGGCCTTGCTCGGCCTCACCCCGGATCTGCCCCTCAACGTCGACGAGGCGCGCATCCGGTTCGTCCGCGACGATCTCCCCCTCCCCACCCTCCTCGCCGCCACGAACCTCACGGTCACCGTCAGCGGCGGCGGCGCCCTCCCCCCCGGACCCAACCCGGTCCTCGGCAGCCGCGTCCGGGATCTCGGCATCACCTTCCTCCCCGATGGCCAACCACACTTCAGCGTCGATGGCCTCGGCTTCACCGTCGATCTCACCGGCGTGATCGGCGATTCCCTCCCGCTCGCCCTCGGCGGCGAGCTCTACATCGGTGGACTCAACAACCCGCCCAACTACCTCTTCGCCGGCAAGTTGAAAGGCAACTTCAAGGGCAACGCCGTCGAAGGTCTCGTCGCCCTGGATGCCTGCGGGGTGCGCGGCGTCTGCTTCGGCCTCTCCGGTGCCGAGGTCAACCTCTCCCTCGGATACGGGTTCGTGCTCACCGGCGCCCGAGGTGGAATCTCGTTTGCCAACGTCAGCAACGACCCGTGCAGTTTCGTGGATCAGCTCCCCATCGACCCCATCACCGGCAAGCCCACCGGAGCCAGCCCGTGTTCCCTGCCCGAACCACCCTCCTGCCCGCCCACCATCACCCTCGCCGACCTCGGCTCGAGTGCCGCCCTCGCTCCCCGAGCGCCCGCCTTCGTCCTCTCCCCGGAGGCCACCGCCACGCTCGCCGATTTCCGCGACCCCGCCGCCACCGCCCTCCACGCCCGCGCCACCACACCCCTCTTCCCCTGCCCGACCCTCGGCGAATGCCCTCCGGCCTCCGTGAACATCCAGTGCATGCCCCACCCGGAGAACGCCGACCTCGCCAGCCCGCATGCCAACCGCATCATCTACAAGTTCACCTCGATCAACGAACCCCTGCTGAACGCCGTCGGTATCACCCCTGAATCGGTGGCGGCCCTGGTACCGGATTTCGGCGTCGACACCAGGCGCCTCGCCATCGATCTCGCCGGAACGCTCCGCACCTTCATCGATTCCATCACCCCGCGCGCGCCCGCCGATGCCTCGCCCGAGGTCCGCGCCCTCGACGCGCAACTCGACACGGTGCTCGACCAGGTCGAACTCGGGTTCGCCAATGCCCTCCACTGCGCCACCAAGGATCTCCCCGCCAACAGCCAGCAACTCGGCGCGCTCCTTTACCAAGCCATTCGTGACACCGCCTACGCCGGGATCCCCTGTCAGGACCTCACCCTCAAGCTCGAAGGCTCGGTGTCCTACGTGGGACTCGCCTCTTTCGCCAACGTCACTTACGAGGGTCTGCTCTCGCTTCCCGCCACCAGTTCGCAGTTGTCCCTGGAGTTCCTCGGCTCCCGGCTGCGTCTGCGCTTCGCCAGCGGACCCACCGCCACCGTCCTCGGGAGTCCCCTCGGCCTCAACGGCGGCGAAGCCACCCTCGACGTCGCCACCGGAGGCGGTTTCACCGGCACCTTCCGCACCACCAGCAGCCCGAACCGGAACCTCGGGTTCAATCTCCTCGGCTTCCAACCCTCCGGCACCCTCACGCTCGGCGGCATCGCATCCAGTTCGGACCCGCAGCTCAGCCTCGCCGGCAGTTTCACTATGTCCCTGGCCTATCCCAATCCCGCCAACCCCACCCAGTCCCTGACCGTCGAACGCAACCTCGCCTTCGACCTCGAGCACGGCGAGGACTTCTCCGCGACGGTCACTTCGGGTCTCCCCTCCTTCGACCTCGGCTGGCTGCGTGTCCAGCGCGGCGATGTCGGGAACGTCGTCGTCACCCGCAACGGCACCTCCGGCGCCTTCGGCCTCGCCTTCAACGACTGGGATATCCGGCTGTTCGGCATCGACTACCACAACCAGGACTTCACCGTTTCCACCACCGGCACCCTGACCCGCAATCTCCCAGGTTCCACCTTCAACCTGGGCAGCGGCACGGGTCTGCTCCGCCTGATCACGGGTGGAGTCATCCCCCTCGAATGGGTTCTCAACCCCGCCGGGACCAGCGCGGGCCGCACCTTCGTGGACCTCCCCTCCACCACGAGCCTGTCGCTGACCAACGTGCCCTTCCTTTCCGGAACCCTCCGCGACGGCCTCGCCTTCGGCAGCGCCCTCGCCGACATCCCCGCAACCGGGATCTTCGATCGGACGTGGGCCCACACGCTGACGATGAACAACCTCTCGTTCGGCAGCGTCTCCGCCCGTCTCCGCCGCACCACGCACAACGGCCCGATCGAGTTCACCGCCACCCGCAACAACGCGCTGTGGAGCGGACTGAGCCTCAGGGTCTCGGCCAACACCGGCAGCGCGACGAGCTTCGCCGCCTCCCTCAATGGCACCTTCTCCGTCGCCGACTGGGAGTTCGGGAGCGCGAACTTCGCCTGCGACACCGGGGATCCCAATGCGCCGTTCGAAGGATCCGCCTTCATCACCGACCCCACCGGCACGGTCGGTCTTACCCTCGGCATCAAGCTCCGCGGCGGCGCCAAGCCCTGCCTCGAGTTCGACTTCGGCGGCCTGCGCCGGACGATCTGTCAGCCCTGGCAGCCTGTTCAAAAAGCCCCCGTTGTCTCGTAGTCGCCGTGGTCACACGGCGCCGTCCTTGGCTTTTCGGGGTTCTTTTCGGGGTTCCTTTGCCTTGCTCCCGACGGCTGCCAGACTTTTCCAACGGGCTGCTGGCAGGA
>JBBQML010000696.1:0-3332 GCA_038328885.1 Verrucomicrobiota bacterium
GGATGGGTGAATCATCAACGGAGACCGTGATTCCGGTTTCCTCAGGGCCGCCGCCGGTGCGGACGTTTATGAGGAAACCCACCGCGTAACTCCGGCCTCCAGTCAGGCCCGTCAGCGTCTGGGCCACGAACGATCCGCTGCCCTGCATGAAGAGAACCATGTCGCCGGCGTTCGCCCGGCCGTTGTCGGTGAACGGCCCGACGCCGTCGATGTTGACGCCGCGTCCGCCACCGCCCACTTCCCAGCCCGCGACGGCATTAAAGTAGCCGGGGAACGGGAACACACTGCCGCTCGCCTCGAAACTGGGATTCCTCACCACGATTTGGCCCGGGTCGCGTTGAACGACGGTCACGCCATCCAGGAGAAACGTGGCGTCTCCCACGGGCGTCGTCTTGAACTCCAGGAGCGCGGTCGCGCCCTCGGCCACGAACGCCACGTTGTGGAAGTGGTACGGCATGCCGTCACCCGCCGCCACAATGCCGGGGATGTTCGCGACTTCCTTGCCCGCCAGGTTCACTGCCAGACCCATGCTGGATTCACCGGCCGGACAGCAGTTCCGGATGTTGTAAAAGAACTGCAGCCAATAACCCTTGCCCGGAATCAATCCCCGCACCTCCTGCGAGAGGAACGACGTTCCCTGCACCACCGCCACCTGGGCTCGATCCGGAATCAAACCGTTGTCGGCGAAGGGCTGCCCCGCGGCATTGATACCCGTCGTGGGTCCCGCATTCCATCCCGGGATCGATCCATACCCGACTCCGGCCGGTGCCGGAGTGCTGTCGAAACTGGGATTCTTCAAGGGTGACGCCACCACCGTCACCGCGATCTGGTTCCGGATCGTAAGTCCTCCCGCGTCCACGATCTGGATGTTCCCGCTCCCCCGCGCGAGGCCCTGAATCTTCACCGTTTTCTCCTGAGGCCCGTCCTTCAGGAAACGGACTTCTGCCCGGGGGGTGAGCGCACCGGACACATCCACAAACCGCACGGCGCCGGCGCTTGTGCTCTGCACGACCACCACCACGTCCCGGACGGCCAGCGCATCAGCCGGGGCCCTCACCACGACGTCGATCGCTTCCCCAACGCCGAGCTCAGCCACTTCCGGTATCAGCGCGACCGGATCCGATTCAGGCGGAATCTCGCCAGTGATCTTGATGTCGTCGAGGAGCACCGTCTGATCCCCGTTCTTGGTCTGGGCGAACTCCACCATCACGGAGACGTCGCTCGACGTGAAGTTCACCGTCCGCGTCCTGTATGCGGCTGCGCCCCCCACGGGCGAGACGTCCTCCTCGAAGAGGACCTGGTCCCCGACTTTCACCTGGATGTGAGGGCTCCTTCCGGTCGGCGCATTGTACGCGAACGAGAGTTGGTACGGTTTGCCGGCCGCGGTGCGCACGGACTGCTTTAACGAACTCACGCCCTGAAGGAAAGCCACGTGATCCTGATCCGGCGCTGTCCCGTTGTTGGCGTACGGACCGCCCCCGGACAGATTGATCCCGTACTGGCCCTCGGCGACCCATCCGAAGAGACCGGCTGGCGCAAGAAGTCCGGTGCCGGGGACATCCCCGCTCGCTTCAAAACTGGCGTTGACGACCGCGAGGTTGTTGGTGTCGCGTTGCACCACCGTCACGGAGTCGATCAGAACCGTCGCGTCCCCGCTGGCCACCGCGGTGAACGTAAGCATCTGCGTATCAAGCTCCGCCGTGAAGGGAACCGTGCGCACGCGGTACGAAACGCCGTCCGTGACCGGCGTGACATTCGCGATCTTGTCCAATTCGACATCGTTGATTTTCGTGAGCAGGTCGATGGCGCCGCCGCAGCAACCGCGGGCATCGTAAGCGAACTGGACGATATACCGCTTCCCGGCCTCCAGCCCGATGATCTCCTGGCTCAAGTCGCCGCTGCCCTGCTTGAACCCGACCTGCATGCCGTCGGGAATCGGCGTTCCGGCGTTGTGAAATGGACCTTCCGCCTTATTTGAACCGCTCGCCCCGGTCCAAAAGTCGACCGGACCGTAGTGCGGCCAGGTGTCAGTGAATCCGATCTCGAAGCTCGGATTCTGCACCAACCCGGCCTGGGCCGTTGCCGCGGCAAGCAGGGCGGAGATCACCAACCCATTCTGTACTTTGGTTGTCTGTGTTTTCATAAAAAAAGGCCCGGGCACGAATCGCCGACATGGCGTCGTCCTGGACTTTCGCGGGATGTCGGAGAGTTACCGAGGCTTTGTGAGGACGGCAAGCCCGCGATGGAACCGAGCTGAGAAAAGTCACACCCCCCGGGTCCAGGGGAAACGTCTCGCGCGAGGAATTGCCTAATGTCGTGCGCGTCCGTGCGAAGAACGCGAAGGGTGGAGGCTACCGTGCGGGCGGCGTCCGTCGTTGGGCGCGCGCCACGATCTCCAGATTGCGCTGGGCAATGGTGTCGCCGGGCCGCAACCGCAGGACTTCCCGGAAATGCATGGCGGCGTCCGTCAACCGCCCCAAGCGGAGGCACGCCAGGCCGGCGTTGTTGCGCGCCTGGAAGTGTTCGGGATTCAGCCTGAGTGTCTCCAGGAATTCGTACTCCGCTGCCGCGAGCTTCGCATGTTCCAGCAGGATCAACCCGAGGTGGTAGTGGGCGTCATCCAAGTCCGGCCGCAATGCCAGGGCTCGTCGCAGCGTCGCCTCCGCTCGTTTTGCGTCGCCACGCGTCAACTCCACCTTCGCGATCTCCGACATCGCCTCCGCGTCCTCCGGGTTTTCGCGCAATCGGAACTGACTGAGTTCGAAGATGGCCTTCAACGTCCTCATTTGCGCCACGCCCTCGAGCTGATCCCGTCCCGTCCCATCCCTGGCCAGCAGTTGAAACCAGAGTTCTCCCATCTCATCCCGGGTCTGAAGCCCGAACTTCACACGGACCGGTGGTTGGTTCGGGTTCCGAACGTTGTTGGTCGAGTTGTCGAAAGTGATTCGCATGCCGAGCGTCGTGCCTGCCGGAAGCGCCACGGACCGCGCGAACCGGAAATCGCTCTGCCAGTTGAAGTCCCAGGCCGGAATCACCAGCAATGGGCGTCGCGCCCCGCCGGGCACCTCCGCGTACGCTTCGATACGCCGACCGAGGTAGTGGGCGTGCGGAAGGACGGCCAGCAGGTCGGACTCCACTGGCAATGTCACCCGCTCCTCCACCGTGTAGTCCGTGGCCCCGGCCGGAATATCGATCTCGTAGGAACGAAGTCCGATCTTCACCGGCGTGTTGACGGGTGGAACATCCGTAAAATAGAAACCGATGCTCGGCTGCACCGCCTCCGGACTCCCCCGCAACTGCATGTGCATCAGCAAAACGATGTCCGCGCCACC
>JBBQML010000697.1:0-3330 GCA_038328885.1 Verrucomicrobiota bacterium
AAGCCCCGGACCCTGCCCCAATCGTTGAGCGGTTGGTACTCCACCCGGGCGCCACCGACGGAGAGCAGGGCCCCCCAAGAGCGACCCACCGGCCCGAGGCCGACCCAGAGGGCCGCGGCGAGCATCAGGCGCAGGCAGGGGGGCATGGGGTTTCTTGGGACCAACGGGCTCACTCTGGGCTTTCGCCGGCGTTCGTTCAAGCAGAGTGAGGAGTGGAGGTTGATGCGTCCGGGGCGAAAACCATTGCAGCGCAGGGGACGGGCTTCCAAGATTCCGGCCACGAAGCCAATTGGGCTCCGGTAGAAGTACTAAAAACACCAAGCGGCATGAGCAATCCCAGTTCCCCCGCGCGCGGCCTCGAAGGCGTCGTCGCCACGAGCACGAGGCTAAGCGATGTCCGCGGCGACATCGGCAAACTGATCTACTGCGGGTACGACATCGACGAATTGGCGGGTCGGACCACCTACGAGGAGGTGGTGCACCTCCTCCACCACGACCGGTTGCCGACCCTCGCCGAGTTGGCGGAGCTCAAGCAGAACCTCGCCGGCTTCCGGGACCTGCCCCGGGCGGTGAAGCAGATCATCCAGAAACTGCCGAAGAGCGCCCCGCCGATGCACGCCATCCGGACCGCAATCTCCACGCTGGGGTGCTTCGACACGAGTGCGGACGACGATTCGATGCATGCGCAGCGGCGCAAGGCTATGCGTCTCGTGGCCCAGATCCCGGTCATCACGGCGTATTTTCACCGCCATCGGCAAGGCCTGCCCCTGATCGAGCCCGACTACGAACTGGGCGAGGCCGCCAACTTCCTTTTCATGCTCTCCGGCGAGCGGCCGAACGCGGAAACGGAGAGCACCATGGACGTCTGCTATGTGCTTCATGCGGAACACGGCATGAACGCCTCGACGTTCGCGGCCCGGGTGACCATCGCGACCCTCAGCGACATGTACTCCGCCATCACCTCCGCCATCGGTGCCCTCAAGGGTCCCCTGCACGGCGGCGCCAACGAGGGCGTCATCAAGATGCTCCTGGAGATCGGTTCGCTGGAGAATGTCGACGCCTACATCGACGACGCCCTCGCCCAGAAGAAGAAGATCATGGGCATCGGGCACCGGGTCTACAAGGTGCTCGACCCGCGGGCTCCGCACCTCAAGCGCATGGCCCAGATCCTGGCGGCGAAGCTGGGCGACCCGAAGTGGATCCAGATGAGCGAGCGGATCGCCGAGTTGATGCTCCAGAAGAAGGGACTGCACGCGAATGTCGATTTCTACTCCGCGACCGTCTATTTCTCCCTGGGCATTCCCACGGACCTGTTCACGCCGATCTTTGCCATCTCGCGGACGGCGGGGTGGACCGCGAACGTCCTCGAGCAACTGAGCGACAACCGTCTGATCCGGCCGCAAAGTCTCTACACCGGGCCGGTCGGGCTGAAGGTGGTGCCCATTGGCGAACGCTGAGAACATCCCCCTCCGCGGGCGTGCCGCCAGGCCTCCATCCCCCGGTCCGGGACCGGAGGTCACGGGTCAGTGACCCGAACCCACCGCAGCGGCAGTCCCCGCAACCAACATCATGACCACCCCGAAGATGAATCCGAGGATGACCAGGGCCGTGGTGATGATACCGAGGATACGCCCCGCCTGCGTCAGCCCGCGTCCGGTGGGGTCCATGGTTCCCGCTTCGATCTGCTTGAGATCCCCGGAGGCGAGCACCCAGGCGATGATGCCGCAAGGGAAGCAGATGGCCAGTCCGACGATGCCAAGTACGAGAATCAGAACGCCGCGGTGAGGTTTCATGAGTTGGTTGGGGGCAGCAGGTCCGAGCCCTTCTCTCCCCTGTTCACGCCCACAAGCCGAGGAGATTTTCCGAATGAACATCCACGAATATCAGGGGAAGCAGTTGCTGGAACGTCAGGGCGTCGCCGTGCCTCGCGGCGAGGTCTGTGACACCGCCGACGCCGCGCTCACCGCCGCGGAGGAACTCTTCGCCGCCGGGGAGAAGGTGGTTGTCGTCAAGTCCCAGATCCACGCCGGGGGGCGGGGCAAGGGCACTTTCAAGAGTGGCTTCCAGGGCGGGGTCAAACTCTGTCGCTCCGCCGCCGACGCCCGCGAAAAGGCCGCGGCCATGCTCGGCCAGGTCCTCGTGACCAAGCAAACCGGGCCGGACGGGCGGTTGGTCCGCAAGGTCCTGGTGGCCGCCGCCCCCGACATCCGGAAGGAACTCTACCTCGCCGTCCTGCTGGACCGCGTCGCCGGCCGGCCCGTGATGATGGCTAGTACGGAGGGTGGCATGGACATCGAGGAGGTCGCGGCCAAGACCCCCGAGAAGATCATCAAGGAGATCATCGACCCCGCCCTCGGTCTTCAATCCTGGCAGGGACGAAAGATCGCGGCGGCGCTGGGCCTTCGCGGCGACCTGATGGGCCAGGCCGTCAAACTGCTGAAGGGTGTCTATCAGGCTTGGTGGGAATCCGACGCCTCCCTCCTCGAGATCAATCCCCTTTGCATTGTGGACGGTCCGGAGGGCAAGCCCCGGCTCGTCGCCGTGGACGCGAAGGTCGGGCTCGACGACAACGCGCTGTTCCGGCACCCGGACATCCAGGCGATGCGGGACCTGGGCGAGGAGGCGCCGCTGGAGATCGAGGCCAGCAAGCACTCGCTCAACTACATCAAGCTGGAGGGCGACATCGCCTGCCTGGTGAACGGGGCGGGGCTCGCCATGGCCACCATGGACATCATCAAGCACTACGGGGGCGACCCGGCCAATTTCCTGGACGTGGGCGGCGGCGCCACTCGCGAACAGGTCACCGCGGCGTTCCGTATCATTCTGGCTGACCCGAATGTGCGCGGCATCCTGGTGAACATTTTCGGCGGGATCATGGACTGCAACGTCATCGCGTCCGGCATTGTCGAGGCGGTGCGCGAGACCCACATGAGCCTTCCGCTCGTGGTGCGGTTGGAGGGCAACAACGTGGCCGCCGGCAAGGAAACCCTGAAGGCTTCGGGTCTCACGATCATCAGCGGTGACACCATGGCGGACGCCGCCCAGAAGGTGGTGCAGGCGGTCCAGGTGGCCGCCCGGTAGGCCCGTCGACACGAATGTCGTCCCCCATCTCGCGGCCCGCTGGCCGAGACCCCCTGCCGGTTGACGCACAACTCACTCACCCTCGTTCATGTCAATACTTGTAACTCCCCAGACCAAGGTCCTCGTGCAGGGGATCACGGGCGCGTTCGGTGCCCGACACACGCAGTTGTCCCTCAGCTACGGCACCCAGATCGTCGCCGGAGTGACGCCCGGCAAGGGCGGTCAGAGCCTCACCCACGAGGGGCAGTC
>JBBQML010000698.1:0-3315 GCA_038328885.1 Verrucomicrobiota bacterium
GATTTCAGGTTGGGTCGGGGAGGCGGGCCCGGGGGCGCCCTGGTCGATCCAGGCGCGGAGAAGGCCGATTTCGCTGGGGGTGAGGGGATCGCCTTTCCCTGTGGGAGGCATTTCCATGTCCTCGACGAGGCTGGCGACGAAGTGGATGAGGGAACTGCCGGCGCTGTCGCCGGGGACGATGACAACGCCCGAGTCACCGCCCTTGAGGGCCAGGTCGCGATCGTCGAGGCGGAAGCCGGCCTTGGGTTTTTCGGGTCCGTGACACTTGAGGCAGGCCTTTTCGAGCAGGGGCCGTATGTCGGAGTCAAAGGAGACAGGGTTGGAAGCGGGCGGAGGCAGTTTGGAAAGATCTGGCGCGGCGGCGGCGGAGGCTGAGAAGGGAAAAGCAGTGGCGGCGGCGACGGCGGCGAGGCAGGAGGCGAGGGTGGCGAAACGATGGGATGGATCCGGCCGGAACGGGGAGCGAATCGGGGGATGGGGGGCTCGCGAAGGGTTCACGACGAGGGGCTCAGTAGAGCATTTTCGGATGGAAGTTGGAGCCGTGGACGGCGGTGTGGCATCCGGCGGACCAGCAGGAGCCCATGGAGAGGAGAGCCTTGTGATTGACCTTGCCGATCCAGATTTCGCCGGCGGCGGGTTGCACCTGGGCGTGGCATTTGAGGCAGAGGTTGGAATCGCGCTCGGTGAGCATCTTGCTGTGGATGGAGCCGTGGGGTGTGTGGCAGGTGACGCAGCCCTCGCGATTGGCCTCGTGCTCGAAGACAAAGGCACGCGCCTGTTCCCTGTGGCACTGCGCGCATTGCTCATTGAGTCGGGTCATCCCCAGGCCGCCGGAAGTCTTGAAGATCTCGCGGCCGTGAGGGTCATGGCACTGGACGCAGTTCATCTGGCCTTCCATGACGGGGTGATGCTGTGGCAGACGAAACTGCATGTGGACATCCTGGTGGCAGGTGAAGCAGGCCTGCGGGTCCTTGCCCGGATTGAAGATCAGATTCGCTCGATCGCGCGGGGCTTCGATGTGGCGGCTGCCGGGGCCGTGGCAGCTCTCGCAACTGGTGCCGCCGGGAAGTTTGTCGACATCGACATCGACACGGACGCGGAAGTGAACGTTGCCCTGGAAGCTTCGGGAGTAGTTTGTGTGGCAGTAATAACACTGGTCATTCCCGACGAGAGCGGCGCCGGGAATGTGGGGGGCGACGACGAGGGTCCGCGGGACCGTGGAGCAGGAACTCAGGAGACCGATCCACGCGGCCGTGAGTGCGAGAAGCGCGCCGCAGATCGTCCGACGTTTCCAGGATGCGGTTGCCACGGATTTCGGATTCGTTCCCGGGTGTTTCCTCCCGTTCGACTCCGCGTGAAGGTCGAGACTCCGGGAAAGGCCGGGTTCTTGTAGCGGTGCGACGGTCGGGGAGGCAACCCGATTCGTGGGGACGAGGCGGGGGAATGGGGAGTCTGCTCATGGCCTCAAACCCGGTTTCAAAACCGTGGCCGCTACCCATGAACCGACCATTCCCAGATCCCTGTCCCGCCGGAGCGAAGCGGAGGTGGGAGAGGGGCTTGGACGGAAACGAATGGGGATTTCCAAGGGCGATGCCCTCGGCTGGGTCTGGTGGGGGCCATAAGGCGCCGTGGGTATTGGGAACCCAGGGGTGGGGGGGCCGTATCGCCCACCCCAGCGCGCCGCGCTCCCGTCGAACGTGAGGGCGGCGCGGCGCTGGACATCGGGCAGGGCTTTCTGGAGCTGGGCTTTGATGCCGTCGCGCATCTGCCAGGCATTGCGGATGCGTTCGCACGCGATCGCCGGGTCGAGGAAGTCCTGAATGGGAAGGAGGAGTCCGTCCCGAACCTGGGCCGGGTCGAAGAGGTCACAAAGGATGCCCTCGGCCTTGATGGAGTAGCCGATGGCCACCGTGCAGACGGCGCTGGAAAGGCCGGCGATGCAGGCGTGCATGCGTTCGGCGACGACCATGTCGCACTGGCTGATGATGCCCTTGAATTCGCTCGCCGAGTAGTCGCCCCCGGCGAGTTGGACGCGTGGGTCGAAATCAAAGTGGCGCACGAGATCCGTCGCCAAGACGCGGTCGTCGTTCTTGGGGGAAAGTTCCTGGACGTGGGGGACGAGGATGATCCCGGCGTCGAACTCCCGGAGCACGAGATCGACGACGGCGCACCAGACCTGGAAGTGTTTTGCGTCATCCGAATTCATCCAGTTGCAGATTGCCTGACTCGGCGTGAGGGCGATCACCGGTCGGTGGTCTGTGAATCCATGGTAGGCGCGAAGCTTCGCGAGGCGGGCGGGATCGGGTTTGGCCAGCAGGAATGCCGGATCGGCCGTGAGGGTGACGAGGGAATCCGGGAGGGCGA
Organism: Verrucomicrobiota bacterium; assembly: GCA_038328885.1. Classification (GTDB taxonomy): domain Bacteria; phylum Verrucomicrobiota; class Verrucomicrobiia; order Limisphaerales; family CAIMTB01; genus CAIMTB01. The sequence goes on from JBBQML010000698.1 coordinate 2,365, forward strand.
GATCCCGCGTGAGGTAGTCGTAGGACTTGCCCTCGCGCACGGAGATGCCGGCGGCCTTCTGGGCGACCTCGAGGAAGGCCGCCCGATCGACGCCGGTTTTGAACGGGCCAATGGAATGGGCGGCAAAGAAGATGGGTTTGCCAAGGCCCAGGGCGACCTTGAGTGGGGCGAGGTGGGAGACAAGCGACCGGTGGCCGTACTCGGAGGCGAAGACATCGCCGCCCGTGGCGACGACGAGGTCCGCGGTTTCGAACTCGCTCAGGACAGCCTGGTAGTCGGGAGCGAGTGCCTTCACCTGGTCGGAGAGCTTCAGGAGCATGGCGCGGGCCCTGGAACTGATGGCGGGCTTGAAGGTGAGATCGAGGGCGAAACGGACGTCGGGGGAGGTGATGCGGGAGGCGTCGTACTCAGGAACGCGGTCGAGAATGAGGAACTCGGGATTGGGCAGGCGTTTTCGAAGTTGATCGAGGAGGGTGGTGACGAGGGCCTCGACGCCGTGGTTCCGGAAGCTGGTGACGCCGGTGACGATGATTTTCATGTCAGTTGAAGCGATGCCAGAGCCGGGCGTAGGCGGCTACCCAACGGGGGAAGTTAGAGGCGCGCGTGAGCAGTTCCCGCCTGAGTTGGCGGTTGATTTCGGGGGCCGGTGGGTGAGCGCGATCCCAGAGGAGGAGTGGCAGGCTGTTCAGCAGTCGTTCACGGGGATACCGAGTGACTTGGGAGCTGAGCGGGATCCTGAGTCCGAAGGTTCGAAGATTGATGAGAAGGCTTCGGAACGCGGATTTCTCCGGGCACTTGTTCACTTGGCTTCGAGCGTAGTCGAGGGCGGAGGCGAAGCCCGCGCCGAGCCGGCGTTGCTCAAGCCAGAGCCAGAGTTGGAGTCCGATTCCGGAGAGTTCGGCGTGCTGGGTGGCGAGTTCCTCCCGGGACAGCGCGCAGCGAACTGGGTGA
>JBBQML010000699.1:0-3309 GCA_038328885.1 Verrucomicrobiota bacterium
GGGGCCGGGCAGCCTCATCCGCCACCTCCGGCGCCGGTGGATTCGGACTGGGTGGCGGTGTTGGTGGAGGGCTCGACCATGATGCCGACGACCAGTTCGATGGGCTGGCGGTTGCGGGACTGGGTGGCGTTGGTGGACGTCATCAACAACTCAACGCGGATGGCGCGGGGCAGGAGGGTGGCCTCGTTGGTGGAATCCCAGGTGTTCCGCCAGCTCGTACCGTCATGGAACGAGAACTCGATCGACTCGACGCCGTTGAGGAGTGGTTGGTCCTCGCTGGTATCCTGAGTGAGCGGCAGGAGGTTGCGGGTGACCACCCGGTGGAGTTCGCGACCGGCGGAGCGGTTGGTGGAGGCGGACAAGGTGTAGGCGACGCGGTGGATCTCCCCCCAGGGGGCATGGTCGGTGAGCACGCCGACCGAGGTGTTGAACTGGAGGCTGGGCTGGCTGTTCATGCCGTCGAGGATGGGGCTGGTCTCGAGGCTGCCTGCCAGCGTGCCGCCCGGGGGGACGATGTTGGCGAGGTCGTGGCGGAGGATTGCCAGTGCCTGCTCGAGGGGGCGCGCGGCCTCGATCGACTCCACCGTGCGGTTTCGCAGCCGGAGCGCGCCGTGGAAGATGCCCTGCACCGCCAGCAGCACGACGGCAAAGATGGCCACCGCGATCAGCACTTCGATCAGGGTGAAGGCGCCGTGGGCGGTGGTGCCGGGGCGCAGGGGGCGGAAGGGCGACGTCATAGCGAGGTGCCGCCCACCAGGGTGCTCAGCCGGACTTCCTGTTCGCGGCCCTGGACCGCGAAGGTGACGCGGATGGTAAGGAGGCGTTCGGAGCCCTCGGGCCAGGATCCGACCTCGGCTACCCAGTGGAACTCGAGATGATCCTCCTGCCAGGTGCCGGAGCCGAGGGCGGTCTCCCAGGCGCCGGTGGCGACGAGGTCGTTCATCAGGCTCTCGCCGAGGCGGGCGGCGATGGCCTTCCGTTGGCCTACCTGGCCGGCGTAGCTGGCGAGTTGGAGCCCCTCAATAGTCACGGGGATGACGATCGCCAGGAACAGGAGGGCGACGAGCGTCTCGACGAGCGTGAACCCCGCCCGCCGGGAAGCCGTCACTCCCGGGGGGCTAGCGGCGCGCGAGGATCGGCTGGTTGGTCCAGATCTCATAGTTGAGGCGCGTCAGGCCCGGGGCTATCCAGCGCCGGCCGGTGCCCTCCTCGTCGTCGTTGCGACCCTGGAGCAGGATCCACGAAGGGCTGGTGTCGGCGAAGGCCCCGTCCGGTTGGAAGCGGATGGTCGGCCGCGACAGCGAGGTCGATTGCGGCAGCACCTCGAGGGTGCTGTTGGTGAGCGGGAGATCGGCCAGTTGCAGCTGCAGTTCGAGGTCCTCGGCCAGGTCGAACTCGACCGCCAACCGGTCGTCCTCGGTCCAGGTAGGGTCGGCCTCGAGCCCGTAGCGGCGGGCCTTGACGTCGAACCAGAGCAGCATGGGGATTCCCTCGGAGACGGCGCGGCTCTGGCCGTGGCGGGTGAGGGCGATCAGGCGGGTGGCTTCCGAGTCGAGGTTGCGGCCGCGGAAAAAGCGCTTGAGGGAGGGCGCGGAGACGGCCAGGACCGTCGACAGGATGGCCAGAACGAGGATCAGTTCGATCAGCGTGAAGGCGGTCGTCGGGCGGGTGTTGAGGAGCGGCGCTTTCACGGGGGGGGACCGCGACGAACCGGGGATCGTGGGTCCGGCTCCGGGGTTGCCCCGGTTACAGTTGCTTCTCGCCGGCACGGCGCCAGTTGCCGATGTCATCGTCCCCGCCTTCGCGGAGGTCGGGTCCGATGGACACGATGTCGTAGCCGGTGGGGTTCTGCTTGCCTGGGCACTCGTAGACGTAGGGGTTGCCCCAGGGATCGTTGGGGATTTCCCCCTTGAGGTAGGGCCCTTTCCAGTTCTGGGCCTCGCGCGGCTGCTCGACGAGTTCCTGCAGGCCGTTGCGGCCCTTGGGGTAGAATCCGTTGTCGATCTCGAAGGCGTCGAGGGCCGTGCTGAAAGTGGAGATCTGGGTCTTGGCGGCGGTGATTCGGGCCTGTTCCGTGCGCCCGGAGAACTTGGGCACGACCACCGCGGCGAGGATGCCCAGGATGACGAGGACGAGGAGGAGTTCGATCAGGGTGAAGCCACGGCGGTGAGTGGGTTGGCGGCGTGCGACCGGGGTGGGGTTCGGTGGGTTGGCAGCAGTCAGTTTCATACGAGGGTCACTTGATATAGTCCTGGAGCGTGAAGATCGGGATGACCATCCCGATGAAAATGGTGCCGATGAAGGCGGCGATCAGGAAGAGGAGGAGTGGCTCTGCCAGGGAAACCGCCATGCGAAGCTGCCGGTCGAGGTCGCCTTCGGTGACCCCGGCGACACGCACCAACTCCTGGTCCAGGCGGCCGCTTTCCTCGGCCACTGCGACCATCTCGAGCACGGACCCGGGGAACAGGGCGCGGCAATCCGCCAGGCTCACGCCGAGCGGCTTGCCTTCCTTGACTCGCTCGATGGCGGTGGTGACGGCGTCGACCAGGATCTGGTTGCCGATCGAGCGGCGGGCGACCTGGAGGCCGTTGATGAGCGGGACACCCGCGCCGATCAGGGTGCCCAACATGCGGCAGAAGCGGGCCATGGCGTACTGGGCAACCAGGGAACCGATCAGGGGCAACCGCAGGATGGACGCCTCCCAGACGCGCCGGCCCCCCGGGGACGTGAGCCAGGTGCGAATCAGGTAGCCGCCGATGGCCAAGCCGAGGAGCAGGAAGGGTCCGTACCCGCGCAGCAGGTCGCTGACCCCGACGATGACCTGGGTGAGGAGGGGCAACTTGGCCCCGAATCCGACGAAGATGCCCTGGAACTTGGGGATGAAGAAAACCAGCAGGAAGACCAGGACGGCGACGGCGAGGACCAGCAGGATCAGCGGGTACAACAGCGCGGCCATGACCTTGCCCCGCAGATCGCGCTCCCGGGACTGGAAGTCGGCGATCTGGGCGAGGACCACATCCAGGAATCCGCCGGTCTCGCCCGCCTCGACCATCGCCACGTAGACCCGGGGGAAGGTGTCGGGCGAGCGGCCCATGGCGTCGGCGAGCGGGAGGCCGTCGACGACGAGCCCATGGATTTCGCGCCACTTGGCGCGGGCGGTGGGGTTGGCGGCTTCGCGCTGGAGGATGACCAGGGCGCGGCTGAGAGGGACGCCTGCGGCGAGGAGGCTGGCGAGCAGGCGGGTGAAGTTCTCCAGCACCCGCGAACTGATCCGGCCGCGACCGGAGCCCGGCAGTTGGAAACCGGGCT
>JBBQML010000700.1:0-3299 GCA_038328885.1 Verrucomicrobiota bacterium
GCATTGCGACCGGCGCCTGGCTCGTGGGCCGCTGGCAAGGCCTTCGCCGCACCTTCGACGCCTTCGGCTGGGCCGAACTGGCCCTGGCCCTGACCCTCTTCGGGTCGATGTTCTTCTACGATCTGCTGCCCTACGCCTTCGTCCGCCTGGGCGGGGTCTTCACTCGGCTGCCCGAACATTATGTCCTCTACCAGACCACCCAGTTTCTCCTCTGTTTCGTGGTGATGTTCGGACCGGCCCTGTGCCTAGGCATGACGCTGCCGCTCGCCAGCCGAGTCGCCACCACGGAACTGGCCCGCGCCGGCCGCAGCGTCGGCCTCGTCTTCTCCGTCAACACCGTCGGCACCGTCCTCGGCGCGGCCTTGACCGGGCTCGTGCTGCTGCCCTGGCTGGGACTCGCCCGCACCTTCGCCTGCGGGGTGGCCCTCAACTTCCTGATCGCTCTCGCCGTCCTGCTCCGCCACCACCACGGGGCGCGGCGCACCCTGGTCGTGGCCTCCCCGGTGGCGCTGCTCGGCCTCGTCCTCCTCGCCTCCTCGACGCTCAGCCAGACCTGGAACCAGGCCTTCGCCCTCGGCCTTTGGCGCCTGCCCCAGCCGCCCTCCAGCCTGGCGGAATACCGCTCGATGGTCGACCGCCTCAACCTGCTCTATCACCGCGACGGCGCCAGTTCGACGGTCGCGGTCAACACCTGGACGAACCCAGCCTCCGGAAAGGTGTCTCTGGCGCTCCGGGTGAACGGCAAGACGGACGCCACCAGTGACGGAGACCTCTCCACCCAGGTGCTGCTCGCCCACATCCCGTTGTTGCTCCAACCGGCGGCCCGTGACGTGATGGTCGTCGGCATCGGCAGCGGCATCACCTGCGCCTCCGCCCTGACCCACCCCGGAGTTCGTCAGGTCGACGCGGTCGAGATCTCGGCCGAGGTGGTCGAGGCTGCGCGAACCCAGTTCGCCCGCTACAACCGCGGCGCACTGGAGGACCCCCGCGTCTCCGTGGTGATCGACGACGCCAAGTCGTTCCTCAAGACCGCCGGCCGGCGCTATGACGTGATCATCAGCGAGCCCTCGAACCCCTGGATGGCCGGCGTCGCCGGCGTCTTCAGCCACGAGTTCTACGAGACGTGCCAGGCCAGCCTCAATGCGAACGGGTTGATGGTGCAGTGGGTGCACATCTACGAGAGCGACAACGAGACGCTGGGCACGGTCCTCGCGACCTTCCGCTCCGTGTTTCCCTTCCTGACCGTGTGGCAAACCATCCCCGGCGACCTCGTCCTGGTGGGTTCGGCGAAGCCGGTCCGGCGGGACCTCGCCGCCCTGCAGCAGCGCTTCGACCAAGCCGGCGTGCGCGAGGACCTGCGGCGGATCGATCTCTTCCGCCTGCCCGTCCTGCTCAGCCTGGAACTGGTGTCGGAGCTCAATGCCCCTTTCCTCGTGCCGCCGGAGACCGTTCCTCACAGCGATTTTCATCCCGTCCTCGAATACCAGGCCGCGCGCGCCTTCTTCGCCCGCACCCAGGCGGACCTCCACGAGGTGTTCAACGAAACCGGGTCGCGGCGCCCCGCAACGCTGCTCGGCGAATACCTCCGGCAGCACCCGCTCGACGTCGAGGACGCCCAGTCCTTCGCGCTCTTCCACACGAGCTTCAAGATGCCCCAGGCGCGGATCATCCGCTCCATCGTCGAGCGGTGGCGCGAGCTCGCTCCCGACACCACGCTGGCAGCCGAGTTCTCCGCGAAGCTGGAGATCCCCCTCGCGGTGTCCGAACTGGAGGCGCTCCGGATGTCGCGCGTGCGCACGTTGATGCTCACCAACGCCGCCCGGGAACCCGAACCGCTCCGCATGTACTCGCGTCACCTGATGCACGCGTATCGCTCGCAACGCTCGGCGTTCTACCAACCGCCGGTGGAGGAACTCGAGACCGTCCTCAACCGCCTCGTCGAGGTCGATGAACGCCACCAGCAGTCCCATCTGCTGCGCTTGGCGGAGATCGCCTGGGACCTTGGCGATGACGCCCGCTTCCTCGACCTCGCGACCCGGGCCTTCCTGCCCGGGCGCGGGGCCCCGACCGTGGGCCGCTTCGACTTCGACCACCATGCCCCGGGCCATGTGCTCGCCCTGTTGCTGGACACCCTTGTCCGTCTCGGTCGCGCCGCCGAAGCGCTCCCCTGGTGCGACGCCGCCCGGGAAGGCGGCTACCTGCGTCCCACCAGCGAGTACTACAGCACGGTCCTCGCCATGCAGGTCCGCAAGGTCGAGGCGATGACGGCTGCCCCCTGATCCCGCGCCCGCCCGCTACTTGCTGCCCGGCTTCACCGGGGGCAGCGCCGCCAGGTCCGGCGGCAGTCGGTCGGGGTGGAACGTCTCCACGTTGAGCCGCAGGAGACTCACCGCCGGGACGCCCAGGTCGAGGCTCCCATCGGAACGGTCCACGACCATCGCCACCCCCACCACGGTCGCACCGGTGCCCCGGACGATCTCCATGGTCTCGGCCACCCGCCCCCCCTTCGTCACGACGTCCTCGACCACCAACGTCGGTTCACCCGGAGCAAGCTTGAATCCGCGGCGCAGCACCAGCCCGCCTTCTTCCTTCTCGGCGAAGATGAACCGGACTCCCAACTGCCGGGCCACCTCCTGGCCGATGACCAGGCCGCCCATCGCCGGGGCGATCACGGTGACCACGCCCAGGTCCCGAACCTTCGCGGCCAGCGCCGCGCCCAGTCGCTGCACCGTCGGCATGTCCTGCAGGGCGAGGGCGCACTGGAAGAACTGGCGGCTGCGCAGGCCGCTGCGGAGGATGAAGTGCCCCTCCAGGAGCGCGCCGGAGCGGCGAAAGACATCGAGCACCTCGTCGGTCGTCATGCGGCCGGAGTGAACCAGCCCAACCCCGACAGACTCAACCCGGATCCGCGGTCGCACCACCCTGGACCGTCCGCGCCACGAGGAACTCGCGCAGCTTCGCCGCCATGGCCCCCCCGAAACCGGGCACTTCGGCGATCTCCTCGACCGTCGCGATCTTCAGCCGCTGAACCGATCCAAACCGCTTCAACAGCGCACGTTTCCGGTTCTCGCCGATGCCCGGGAACTCGTCGAGCAGGCTCTCGGAGATCTTCCTGAGGCGGAGTTGGGCATTGAAGGTGTTCGCGAATCGATGCGCCTCATCCCGCACGCGCTGCAGGAGCTTCACCGCCGGGCTGTCGAGCCCGAGTCGCAACGGTTCCTTTTCCCCGGGCCGATGGATCTCTTCGAATTCCTTGGCCAGCCCGATCACCGGCAGGTCCGAAAGACCAAGTCGCGCCA
>JBBQML010000701.1:0-3281 GCA_038328885.1 Verrucomicrobiota bacterium
AATGTTGCGGTAGACAGGCGTTCGGTGCTGGCCACTCGGGAGGGACTCGGTGATCGGTTTGGGGCTAAACGCGCGACTGGCAATTGATAAGCGAGGCTGATCCCAATTATGTGATGCGCTCTGTGCACGTCGACTGGAAGCGCTTCATGTGGAGCATGATGACTCGTGCCTCCCATTGATTATTCGGTCGAGATTTGGTCGAGTGAGATGTTGCGATTATTGGCCGGTACTGCATCGCTCGCGGTGGACGGTCGCGACTGTTTGATTGTGTCCGGGCGGGACGGCCTCGCCCTTGAGGCACCACACTCGCTCAATTGCTTGCCTGGCATGGCTTTCGCAGTTGGCTCGCGATGGCGGTGACCCTGGTGAGGTTCGTGGCTTTGCGAAGGGCGACCTCCGAGTACGGATCGGCGTCGCTCCGCCTTCTGGAGTCAGCGATCCGGAGTGGTATTCCCGTGGGCCGTCGGTGGGGTTCTGGATAGGGTAGGCGGAAGGGGCCGCGCCCTGCAGGCAGACCCTGCGGTGATGGCGGCGGGAGTTGTCCGCTTCCAAGTCCACGGCGATCAGTCCACGGTGGATACGATCTCTCCACCAGGCCTTCTGGTGGTCCAGGCAATTCGCCTTGCATCGTCGCCCGGCGAGTGCAAGGCGTCTCGCTACGTGTCCTCTCCGTTTGCACGCCCGCGGCTCCTGGGCCGCGTTGACGTTGCGCGTCTCGCGGATGGCTCCGCAACCCAAGCCGGCAGACCCACCTGGCCGAACCGACGCGATGTCCCCCGATCAGGCGGACATCATCCTGCGTGCCAACTACCGGAACCTCGTCAAGAAGGTGGGCGCCGGTCGGACGCTCTCAGCCGGGGAGGTGAACCTGTTGCAGGCGGTCCAGGACGGGGGCCGGCCGGAGGCCAAGGCGTTCGCGAAGAATCAGCCTGATCTCGCCGCCTCGCTCGGGGTTTCCCGCAAGACGATCCAGCGGGCGGTGAAGCTCGACGGCCGGCCGCCTTCCCGTCCCGATGGGCGCTACGAGGTCGCGGCGTGGCGCACGTTCCTCCAGGCGAATGGGTCCCTCGACGACGACTCCTTGAGCACCACGGAGCTGAAGGCCCGCAATCTCCTGCTCCAGAACCAGCGACTCGAACTCCAACTCGCGGTGATGCGCCGCGATTACCTACCGGCCGCCGACGTGGAGCGTTGGGGAGGCGAGATCGGAGCCGCAGTGCGGAAGGTCGTCGGCCAGATCCACCTGGCTGCCCCCTCCGTCGTGGGGGTCTCCGTGCCCGAGGCCGAGGCCCGCCTGAAGGAGATCGAGGACGAGATCCTGGAGCAATTGCACACCCTACCGGATCGTCTGGAACGTGCCCGAGGGAACTGCATCCCGGAGAACGCGGACGGAGCGGACGACCCGGTTCTAAGCCGGCAGCGGTGACGTCTCGAAGCGAAGGTTGACGGGTTCGGGACTCGACCCGAGGTAGTTCAGCTTCTCGAAGCCAATCACCCTGCCTGCGCGGTCCTTGATGAGGATGATCCCCTCGCCGGTTTCCTCGCAAACGTGCTCGGCCTCGGGTCGGTCGAACCACACGGTCAGCGTTCGGCCGACAGTGTCGTGATAAAGGGTCAGCTCGGCCATATGCGTTCGCCTTCTTTGATGGCATCCGTCCGGTACGTCGTGATCAGGAAACCGCTTCCGTCTTCCTGTCGCGCCACTGCGCACACCCAGCGCCCCGGATGCCGGGTTCGGTAGAAAAGGTACACCTCCCCATCGCTGCGGCTACGCCTGATTTCCTCTGGATTCTCCAGCGTCCGACAAACTTCCAGTTCCCGGCCGGCCATGGCCGGGTGCTTCCGGGTCGTGATGACGACCCAGTAGGCCCGGGTCACGCGCACCGTGAAACCGAGGGGGGGTGCGTGCCTCAAAGAGGATATCCTCATTCATGATCGCCGCAGCACGGCAGCATTCTGGGCCAGACCCTCGCCATGGTCGAGCCCTGGCAAGGGTTGGCGTCGGCGTTCTATTGTGAGCATCCTCGAACGTCCGGGCCCCCTCCGACCGGCCACCGGCGTTGCAGCCCTCGTCCGGGGTTTCGCGGCCTCCCTCCGCCCCTCGGACCGTCGACCGCCCTGGCAGTGGTGCGAGGAGCACATCGTCGTCGACAACACGTCGCCGATGCCGGGCCGCTGGCGTTCGGACTCGTCGCCCTGGGTGAAGGAGATGATGGAGGTGTTCGCGGACAACCGGGTATCCGACATCGCGACCCAGTGCTCCGCGCAGTCGTCGAAGACCCAGACGGTGATGAACCTCGTTTGCTGGGCGATCAGCGAAGACCGGGGACCGGCGATGTGGGTGATGGCGGCGAAGGACGACGTGAAGGATTTGGTCCGGGATCGGTTCAGCCCAACGGTCACGCTGCGCATGGAGCAGTTGAAGTGGGACACGACCGAGGTGACCAAGCCCGGGGGTACCTGGAACTTCGACCTCATGGCCGAGACGATCCGCTATGAGTGCGCGGCCTGCGGGAACGCGATCCACGACACCCCAGCCGAGCGGAAAGCCATCGCCCGGACCGGCAAGTTCATCCGCCAGAACCCGACGGCGCCCCGGCATCGGGTGTCGTTCCACTGGAATGCCCTGTTGCCTCCCTGGGTCCAGTGGCGCTCGGTCGCCGAGGAGTACATGGCCGCCCGGGGTGCAGCACGAAACGGCGACATCCACCCGATGAAGACCTTCGTGAACGAGACGCTCGGGCAGCCGTGGAAGGATCAGCTCGGCGAGATCGAGGACTTCGACTTCCTGCTCGCCCGCCGGGGTGACTACGACTTCAGCGACGTCTGGTCCGAGGAGCGGGTCCGGGTTCAAGGCGTCCGAGGTCTACCGCTTCTGCCAGGCCACCGGCTGGAAACCGTTCAAGGGGGACGACGCCGAGTTCTTTGCGGTGAAGGACCGAGCGACCGGCAAGGTGGTGCGCCGCCTCTACCAGAAGACCCAGGTCGACCCCGCGTATGGCACCCGGTTGCAGGGTCGGTCCGGCCGCTGCCGCTATTCCGATGGTCGAACCCAGGGATGAAGGACCTGATGTTCGAGCACCTGACGGGGTTGGTGGGCGATTGGACGGTCCCCAACACGATCGGCCGGGACTACATGAAACAGATCACCGCCGAGCATCGCGTCGAGGAACGGGACGGTCGGGGTCGAATCCGCTCCGCTGGCATCAGAAGCACCGGGAGAACCACTTGCTCGACTGCGAACTGATGTTGATGACGGTGGCGGTGATGGCGGGGTTGGT
>JBBQML010000702.1:0-3276 GCA_038328885.1 Verrucomicrobiota bacterium
TGGAGAGCATCCAACAGCCGGAAGAGGGGCCGCAGCCCCTTGCGCTCCGAGAACACCCCGAGGTACCCGAGTCGGACCGTGGTGCCGGAGCCGGTGAGCGGGCCGGGTGGGACTGGGCCGTGGGGGATGCCGTTGCGGACGACGATCAACCGCTGGCGCGGGTACCCTGCGGCGGCGCACGCCTCGGCGACGGCTGCCGAGACGCACAGCGTCCGGTCCAGGCCGTGGCGGGCGCAGCCGAGCATGATCCGCCGGCGCGTGCCGGAGATGTGCGGGGCGTGGGGGTGGTCATGGAGGAGGCCGACCGCCGGACGGCGCGTGGCCAGGCGTCCCGACGAGGTCAGCTCCCAATCGCGCGCGGTCCAGCCGTGGAGGACGGCGGGACGGAAGGCGAGGGCGGCACGCCGCAAGGCAAGGGTCTGGCGCAGGAGGCCCAACGGTGTGAAGCGCTGATTCGAGGGCAGGGGATAGGAACGAGTGCCGGGAGGGAGCAGGGACTCGAACGGCGCATTCGGGGCGAGGGCGAGGGCAATCTCCAGGTCAGCCGGGTCCGTGCCTTCGACGAAGTACGCCAGCATTTTTTGGGCGCCGGCGCAGAAGAGCCCCTCACCATGGACCACCAGGACGCGCAGCGGCGGGGGGGGCACGGGGGCGGGGGGATTCCCGCCTCACGCGGGTTTGCGGGCCACGTAGACGAAGCCCTCGGTCCCCTCGCCCGCCGACTGGTCCGGTTCCTGGTGGAGGGATTCCAGCCCGGCCTGGCGGAGCGTGTTCAGGACTTCCTCCCGCGGCGTGTAGTAGACCTCAAAGACCACCGCGCTCCCGTGTCGCCAGCGCCGGTAGGCCCGGCCGAGGTCGAACGGCAAGGCGTTGACCAGGCGCTGCCGGAACGCGGCTCCGGCGGTGCTTCGGTGGTTGGCGCTGGGCAGTTGGAACATCACCCAACCGCCGGGTGCGCAAACGCGGCCGAACTCGAGTACGTACCCGCGCGCGATGGGCCAGGGGATATGCTGGAGGCAGATGTGGGAGAAACAGAGGTCGAAGCTCCCGCCGGGCAGCACCTGGAGATCGGGGCGGGCGTTGACCACGAACTCGAAGCCGTCCTGGCCCTGGGTCAGGCGGCGTGCCTGCCGCACCATGGGCTCGGAAATATCGACCCCGGTGACGTGGTCCGCGTGGGGTCGCCACGCGAGACTGACGCGGCCGACGCCACAGCCGAAGTCGAGGACCCGGCGGAAGCGGGTGGGCGCGTGGGGTTGGCTGGCCAGGATACGGCGGGCGCGGGCGATGTCGGCCTCGCCCGTGGCGAGGAACTCCTTCAGATCCCAGGCGCCACCCCGCTTGTCCGGGTGGCTCACGACGGCCCACAGCGGGTCTTCCTCGCCGAGGGTTTCCCAGGTCTTTTGGAGTTCGGCGAAGTTGGAGGGCATGCGGGGCGGTTGGCGTGCGTCGGGTGTCGTGCGTCGCCAGGTTCAGGCCCGGGCTGGCTGCAATTCCCCGCCGGGCAGCGGTTGGGCGGCCGTTGCGGCGGAGGCCGGGGTGGCTTCGGCGGCGGCGGCGGCGGGGACCCGGGCCAGGGCGGGTCCGCGAATTCCGCCATTCACGGCAATGCTCAGGCCGACCATTCCGGTGAACGAGGCCAGATCGAGGTCGAACTGCCCGTAGATGACGAAATAGTACAGGATGCGGGTGACGAAGGCGGCGAGGAGAAACCGGTTGAGGGTGACGAACTGGGGATCCCCGTGGCGGTAATTTCGGAGCAGGGCGCGAAAGCCCGCGACGATGAACCAGAGGAAGGCGAGGAGGCCCCAGATTCCGAAGGGAATGATCAGGGTGAGGAAGCCATTGTGGTAGTTGCCGCTGATGATGGTGTCCTCGAAGGAGGCGTGGATCATGCCGCGGCGGTGGGCTTCCTGGGTCAGATAATAATCGGTGCCGCTGTAGGCGAACCCCTTGCCCAGCAGCAGGTGAGGCCCGACCTCGGGCAACACCGCGCGCCACATCTCCAACCGCCAGTCCAGCGTGCCCTGGGCGTCATGGCGGGCGACCGGATCGACATCGATCGGGAGGATGCTGAACGAGCGTTGGATGGAGAGCGGCAGCGAGCGCACGTTCGGCAGGACGGCGGTGATGGCGATGGCGGTGATGGCGAGCGCGATGGCGAGCACCTTGGTGCGGTGGAGGCCTTCCAGGAAGAAGAGCAACGTGAAGAGCGCCGCCGTGAGCACGATGTAGGAGCGGTAGCCGCCGAGCATGGTGGCGGCGAAGGCGGCCAGGGCGATCAGCCCGCGCCAGGGGCGGGTGAGGTCCAGCAGGCCGGAGATGCCGTAGCGCATCATCATGAAGTTGAGCACGGCCCAGGCCGCCCAGCAGACGCCGGTAAGGCGGACGAACGAGCCCATCACCTCGGAGATCGCCTGCATCAGAGCGACGTCGGTGGAAAGGAGCAGGAACAGGAAGTTCCAGCCCATGGCGTAGGCGAGATCGCTGAGGGCGGAGGTGACTGCCGAGAGCAGGAACAGGCCGGTGACCAACCGGACACGGGTTGCGGGGATCTGGCGGGAAACCAGCGCCAGGAACCCGAGAATACCGAAGCCCGTGGCGACGTACCGCCGAGCGCCCCACATCTCCCCACCGAACGCGCGGCCGGTGATGCCGCCCGTGAGCGCCGCCGTGACGACCACCACGAACCCCAGCACGATGAGGGGTGCGGCCACCGAGCGTGCCGGGAGCGTGAGCGGCTGCCTGACCATGGCGCGGTTGACCACGGCCATCACCATGCACAATCCAACCAGCGCCATCGCCAGGGTGGGGCGGCCGGGAAGGAAGAAGATCACCAGGGCGGAGTTCCACGCGATGATGAGCGACTCATGGTAAAAGCGGAGCACCAGCGGCGCGAGGCCGAGTCCGAGGATCATCGCCAGCGTAAGTAGACTGGCCGGTCGCGTCGGATCCGCGACACTGACACCCACGATGATGGCCAGCGGGATGGCGAGCGCGTAGAGCGCCACCCACGCGGGCAGGCCGAGTTGACGAAACATGCTCGGAACATCCTTTCGCCCGACGGCGGGTGCGGCAACTCCTTTTCCACTGTGGGGGCCCAGGCCGGGGTTGCGGGGACGCCGGCAGGCCCTAAGCTGCACGGCACGCATGGTCGCACTGTTCGCCTCCGTCCTGGCCGCCGCGGTGGTCGCGGCCACGCCATCGCCGGTGGACCCGATTCCCCGCCCCGCGGACCCGGCCTCCCGCCGGGCCGACCTCCCCTTGGATCCTGCC
>JBBQML010000703.1:0-3275 GCA_038328885.1 Verrucomicrobiota bacterium
AGCCGGTCCTTCGGCGTCTCGATCGTCCGGGTCGCCATCACACCGGGTATGGCGCAGGCGAAGGAGCTGAGCAACGGGATGAAACTCTTCCCGTGCAACCCCACCTTGCTCATGAGGCGGTCCATCAGAAACGCCGCCCGCGCCATGTAACCCGTGTCTTCCAGCAGGCTCAGGAACAGGAAGAGCAGCAGAATCTGCGGCAGGAACACCAGCACCGCCCCCACCCCCGCCACCACGCCATCCGTCAGCAGATCGCGCAGGTCGCCGGCGGGAATCACCCTCCTCACCCCCTCCCCCACCCAGCCGACCGCCGACTCGATCCACCCCATCGGAATGCCGGCAAAGGTGAAGATCGACTGGAAGATCAGAAACATCAGCCCGACAAAAATCAGCGGTCCCCAGACCCGGTGCGTCACCACCCGGTCCAACCGGTCGCTCACGGTTTCCCTCGGGGCACCGGCCTCACGAGTGACACCATCGTGGATCGTCGCGATCCGGCCATACCGGGCCTCAATGGCCGCGCTGCCCCAGTCCACTCCCGCCGCCTCAATCCGCTCCCGCGCCGCCTCCACCAGCGCCCCGAGATCCGCCCGGTCCGGCGGCCGTGCCCCGACCGCGCCGTTGGCCGCCTTGGAAGTCTGCGCACCCGGTGGCCAAGCCCAGCTCCCAAGCGCCTTGTCGTCGCTCAACAACAGCAGGCTCTCCGGGCGTCCCCCCGCCACGGGAGCCCCGCCTCCTGCCCCCAACCGCGCGGACAGGGCTTCCCATTCCCGTGCGAAGGCCACGGGAAGGTCCGCGAACCCCGAGACCTTCGGGCGGGTCTCCGACGCGGGATGCAACGCCAGGCGGAGCAACTCCGCGCGCAACCGGTCGATGCCCTCGCGCTGGCTCGCCACCATCCGCACCACCGGCACACCCAGTGCGACGGCTAGCCCCGCCACGTCAATCTCCAGCCCGTTGTCCCGGGCCACATCGACCATGTTCAACGCCAGCACCGTCGGGTAGCCCAATTCGATGACCTGGGTCGCGTAGTACAGGTTACGCTCGAGGTTCGAGGCATCGACGACGATGACCACCACGGAAGGCGGCGGGACTTCGGCCAGGCGCTGCAGCAGCACATCCCGGGCCACCGCCTCATCCAGGGATTGCGGGCTGAGGCTGTAGGAACCGGGCAGGTCGAGGAGTGTGAAGCGCAGGTGCGGCGGGGTCCCGCGCAGCCGCCCCTCCTTCCGCTCCACGGTGACCCCTGCGTAGTTGCCCACCTTGGCACGGAGTCCCGTCAACGCATTGAAGAGCGTCGTCTTCCCGCAATTCGGATTGCCCGTCAGCGCCACGAGAAATTCCCGTGGCGGAGAGGCTTCGGCCGGGGCGACCGCCGGGGCACTCATGCCTCGTCATGCTCCGTTCTGGGGGAAGCGGGCGCTTTCGGCGGATTGCGGTTCATTGTCGGCGTCTTGCGGTGGCAGTTGCGGTGGCTTGCGGCGGAGCCCCGTTGGCGGGGAAGCCGAACGACCGCCCCCGGATCAGATCAGCCGGACGAGAATCCGCTCCGCTTCCGCCCGGCGCAGGGTCAGGTGGTACCCCCGGACCTTGATCTCGAGGGGATCCCCGAGCGGCGCGAAGCGAACCAACTCAACCGGGGTGCCGACCAGGACGCCCATCTCCATCAGCCGACCCCGTTCGTCCGGACTGACGCGGATTTCGGCCACCCGTCCGCGGCCGCCCAGGGATAGGGAGCTGAGCGGAACGACTTCGCCTTCGGCAGGCGCGGGTTCGCTCATCGGGGTCGGGCCCTCCCGTTCCCGGCGGCCGCCGGTTCCACCAGGATCATGTTCGCGAGGTCCCGGCTGATCCCCAACCGGACGTTGCACACCTGGCAGATGATGTTGGTGTGCTTGCTGAGCAACCGCACCCGCTGCCGCTCGCAGAACCCCAACTCGCGGAGCCGGATCGCTACCTCGGCCGGCGCCTTCAGCTCCCGGATGGTGAGCGACGCCCCCGCCGCAGCCTGGGCGAGCGAGCAGGTGGCCGGCTCGCCGCACAGACTCCGCAACGGGACCTCGGGTTCCGCCGGTTCGGTCATGCCCAGTCAACCTGTCTGCGCCGGGAACCTCGTTCAAGCTGCTTCTCTCGACCTCCTTCAGTGCATCTCGATCTCACACGACCCGATGGCCCCGAGGTAGTAGTTGAACTGGACGTTCGCATGTTCGCCCAGCAGGGACATCGGCACGCAGGTGTCCACGATCCCCTTGGAGATGAGGAATGCGGTGAGGCGCAGTCCGAAGGGGTTGTCGTGATGGCCCGGGTGCCAGATGGAGACCTTCCCGGCCTGCCACGTCTCCACCGGACCGACCGTGACGGCCTTGGTCGGCACCAGCGTGAGGTTGCCCCCCGCACTGGTGCGCGCGTTCTGGGCCATGGTCAGCGGATGCAAGTCGACCACGCGCGTGGCAAGTTTCCGGTACTCCGCCGCCGGCGGCGGGTCGTTCCGCCATTTCCCCCGCCGCGGCAGGGGGTCGTTGAAGGCCCAATGCTTCACGTCGCCTTGCCCGCCCTGCATCAGCGCACACCGCACGCCCAACGACCAGGATCGCCGATAGGCGCTGGTGTCGGCCTTGGGGAAGTGCAGATGGGCGTCCAGCGGGGCGAGCTTCTTCTCGATCCGGTTGAAACACAGTTCCCGGTCGCAGCGCTCGAAACTGAGGGGATGCGTCACCAGCACCTCCAGCCCCGTGGCCGCCTCCACCCATTCGTCCATTCCCCAAAAATGAGCCGACCGCAGGTCCAGCCCGATCGCATTCACGATCCGGGCAACCAACGGCAGATGCTCGGTGGGCCCGATCGGACCGCAAACGCCCACCGGATTGTCGTCCGTGCTCTGTCGCCACGCCTCGATGTACTCGAGAGCTTCCGCCAGGTAGAACTCCTCCAGCGTGGGATAGAAGACCACCCGGAATCCGGGACGCGACAACCGCAGCAGATCCTTGGATTTCAACCGCGCCACCTCGGCGACGAGGTCCGTGTCGAGGGTGGTGTAATCCCACCAGTCAGCAGCGATGGAACTGAGTTTGCGCGGCATGGCCCGGGCGTAATGCGGGAACCGCGACGGCCGGTCAATCCCGATAGCGCACCTACCCCGGGAAAGACACCTCACCCCAGCCCCGCCCGCCCTCCTGGCCCGGCCGGGTTGCGCCGGTACGCCGCCCCAAGAACCTCCCGCAAGGGGTCCGCTCCCGCCGCCGCAAACCCCAGATGCGTGTGCTGTTGCCAACCCT
>JBBQML010000704.1:0-3274 GCA_038328885.1 Verrucomicrobiota bacterium
GTGGGGGCGGCTGAGATCGCCGAGGCACTGGAAGCGCTCCGGGGTCTCGGGGCCGAGGGGCAGGGCAGCCCGGCTGCCGGCCGGGCGTGGACCGATCTGGCGGCCGCGCCGGCGTCGGAGCTGCCCCGGTTGCTGGCGGCGATGGATGAGTCGGGGGATCTGGCGCGCAACTACCTCTTCGCCGCGGCCTCGGCGATTGTGGAGCGGGAGATCAAGGCTGGACGCCCGTTGCCGGTGGCGGCACTGGGCTCATTCCTGCTGGACGTCAGCCACGCGCCCCGCTCCCGGCAGGTGGCCTACGAGTTGGTGGCGCGTGCGGATGCCGAGACTGCCGAGGCGCTCCTGCCCGGCCTGCTGGACGACCCGGCGCAGGAACTCCGCCGCGAGGCGGTACAGCGGCAGATCGAACGCGCGGCGAAAATCCTGGCCGAAGGACGCAAGGAATCCGCGGTCGTCCTCTATCGTCAGGCGCTTGCCTTTG
Source organism: Verrucomicrobiota bacterium (assembly GCA_038328885.1). GTDB lineage: Bacteria > Verrucomicrobiota > Verrucomicrobiia > Limisphaerales > CAIMTB01 > CAIMTB01. Next base: position 482 of record JBBQML010000704.1, read on the forward strand.
CGCGCGACGGCGAGCAGATCGGGGCGATCAGCAAACCGCTGAAGGAACTGGGGCAATCGGTCGACCTCGTTCAACTCCTCGGATTCCTCACCCGCTGGCGGGTGATCGGGCCCTTCGACAACACCGGTCGCGCGGGTTTCGAGCGGGTATTCCCGCCGGAGGAGGAGCTGACCTTCGAGGCCGAGTACGAAGGGAAGGAAGGGAAGGTCCGCTGGAAGGACTTCGAGACGCAGCACGAGCTCGGCATGGTCGACCTGAACAAGGCCTGCGCCCCACTGAAGGAAGTGACGGGCTACGCCTACACCGAGTTCCACGCGGAGGCGGAGCGCCCCGCCGAGCTCCGTCTCGGCTGCAAGAACGGCTGGAAAATCTGGTTCAATGGGAAGCTCCTGTTCGGTCGCGACGAGTACCATCGCGGGGCCGAACTGGATCAGTACCGGCTCCCCGTCGTGCTGCGGTCGGGCCGGAACACGATCCTGGTCAAGCTGACCCAGAACGAGGAGAAGGAGGAGTGGACCGTGGAGTGGGAATTTCAGCTTCGGGTGACGGATCCCAACGGGCGCGTGATCCGATCCCTCCCTCCGGCGGCCCGGGTTGCCGCAGCGACTCCCCGCGACTGACATCCCCTCGGCCTCTCATCCTCATGTTGATTCCCAAGTTCATCCCCGTGGCCGCGCTGGCCGTCCTGGCGGCCCTCGCGACGGCTTCGGCCCGCGGAGACTGGACCCGGTTTCGCGGGGGTGGTTCCAGCGGCGCGTCGACGGACGGGACCCCTCCGACCTCGTTGAAGGGGCGGGAGAGTGTGGTCTGGGAGGCCAGCCTTCCGGGCCGTGGACTCTCCTCTCCGATCGTGGTGGGGGACCGCGTCTTCGTGACCTGCTCCAGCGGTCCCCGGCAGGCGCGCCTGCACGTGATCTGCCTCCGGGCGTCCGATGGCGTGCGACTGTGGGAACGGCAGTTCTTCGCGACCGGCCGGACCATGTGCCACGAGAAGACCTCGGTGGCGGCCAACTCGCCGACCTCGGATGGGCAGCGTGTCTTCGCGCTCTATTCCTCGAACGACCTGGTGGCGCTCGACCTGGAGGGGAACGTCCTCTGGGTCCGCGGACTGGCCCTGGACTACCCGAACGTCAGCAACTCGCTTGGCATGTCCTCCTCGCTGGTCGTGGCGGACGGCACCGTGGTGGCGCAAGTCGAGAACGACACCCAGTCGCTCGCCCTGGGTATCGACGTCGTCACCGGGGCGAATCGTTGGAAGCTGGAGAGACCGAAGCGGGCGAACTGGACCTCGCCGGTGGTTTTCCGGGATGCCGCGACCGGTCGGGAGTTGATCGGGCTGCAATCCAGCAAGGGCCTGTTGGCGGTGGACCCGGTGAACGGCCGGGAGGTCTGGAACTACGCGGAAGGCGCCTCGACCGTGCCGTCCACGGCGGTGGGGGAGGATGGCGTGCTGTTCGTGCCCTCGTTCGGACTGACGGCCCTGAAGCCGGGCGTCGCGGGCGAGACCCCGGCGCAGCTTTGGCGCTCCGGCCCCTTGCGGCCAGGCACCGCGAGCCCGGTGGTTGTTGCCGACCGGGTTTACACGCTCAATGACGCGGGAGTCCTGAGTGCGGGCGAGGTGAAGGATGGGAAGCGGGTGTGGCAGTTGAGGCTGAAGGGGCCGTTCAGTGCCTCCCCTGTGGCGGCGGGGCCGTTCATCTTCGCGGTGAACGAGAAGGGCGTTCTTCAGGTGATCGATACCACCAAGCCCGAGGGGGAAGTCGTGAGCGAACTGGACCTGGGAGAGACGCTCCTGGGTACCCCGGCGATCTCCGGCAACGCCCTTTACCTCCGGAGCGACGCGCGTTTGTGGAAGATCAGCGGTTCCTGAGAGGAAAAAAACCATGAAAAGACGGTCTTTGTCTCGTCGGTCGTTTCTCCAAGGTTGCGGTGCGGCCGCCGTGGTGGCGGGTTTGCCGGCGGGGGCCGCGGAGGAGTCGCTGAAGATCCCCGGGTTCGAGAAGGCCGCGGTGGATCCCGCGGCTTCGACGGGTTGGAGTCCGGTGTCGGACCGCCGTGTTCGGGTGGGGATCGTGGGCTATGGCGTCTGCCGGTTTGGGGCGGCCTTTGGCTTCCAGGACCACCCCAACGTCGAGGTGGTGGCGGTGAGCGATCTTTTCCCGGACCGTTGTACCGCGCTCGCCAGGGCGTGCCGTTGTGCGAAGACCTACCCTTCGCTGGAGAAGTTGGTGGAGGACGATCGGGTGGAGGCGGTTTTCGTGGCGACCGATGCCCCGAGCCATGCCCGGCATTCACTGGCCGCGTTGCAGCACGGCAAACACGTGGCGTGCGCGGTGCCGGCGGTCTTTGGATCGCTGGAGGACGCGGAGCAGCTCTTCGCTGCGGTCCGGAGCAGCGATCTCAAGTACATGATGTTCGAGACCTCCTGCTTCCACGAGGACCTGCACGCGATGCGGGAACTCTACCGGGCGGGCAAGCTGGGGGAGATCGTGTACTCCGAGGGCGAGTACTACCACTACATGGAGGAACCGATCGACTCCTACCAAGGCTGGCGCGTGGGGTTGCCGCCACAATGGTATCCAACGCACTCGAATGCCTACCATCTGGGGGTGACCGGGGGCAGCTTCACCGAGGTCAGTTGCCAGGGTTTCCCCAGCCTGATCCACCACCTGCAGCCCGCCCACAACCGTTACCGCAACCCGTTCGGCACGGAGATCGCCCTGTTCCGCACCAGTGAAGGCGGCAGCTCGCGCATGGCCGTGAGTTGGGATACGCCCGGTGAGGGCGGTGAAA
>JBBQML010000705.1:0-3270 GCA_038328885.1 Verrucomicrobiota bacterium
GGCCATCACGACTTTGTGGTTGAGAACCTTGCGGGCGCGGTGGCGAAGATCCTCGAGAACGCCACCGAATTGGGGACGCTGCGCGCGATGGCGAGCCCCCGATCTCCGGCGCCGCCCGCCGCGAAGCCCAGCGCTGCCAAGGGTTCCGGGGGCGGCAGGGTGCGGGCGCGGGGGAGAGCGGGACCTAAAACCGGGTCAGGGTCTCGAGCTCCTGGACCCGCTGTCTGATGTCGGGGAGCTTGGCGCGGCTCGTGCGTGTCAGGCCGAACCCCTCGCAGCAGTAGGAGGCCACGACCGAGCCATGGACCATCGCGCGGCGGAGGCTCTTCTCCACGTTGCCGCCTGCTTTGGCGAGGTAGCCCATCATGCCGCCGACGAAGGAATCCCCGGCGCCCGTGGGGTCAACCACCCTGGCGAGAGGGTAGGCCGGGCAGAGGAACCGACCGGCCGGGCTGCTGAGGATGGAGCCATGGGAGCCCAGCTTGATGATCAGGTGGCGCGGGCCGAGCTGATGCAGCTTCTTGAGGGCGACCAGGACGTTGTCCTCGCCCGTGATCGCTTTCGCCTCGCTGTCGTTCAAGACGAACGCATCGACCCGTTCGAGCAGGCGGAGCAGCGAGGGCAGGGCGATGTTGATCCACAGATCCATGGTATCGGCGACCACGAACTTCGGACGGCGCATCTGGTCGAGCACGTGGTGCTGGAGGTCGGGGCCGATGTTGGCCAGGAGCACGTAGGGGACCGTGCGCCACTCCGCGGGTAGTTCCGGCGAGAAGGTCTCGAACACGCCCAACTCGGTGGCCAGCGTGCGGCGGTTGTTCATGTTGACCTCGTACTCGCCCGCCCAGTGGAAGGTCTTGCCCGGCTTGACCTGCAGCCCCGCGAGGTCGATGCCGTGGCGTTTGTAGAGCGCCAGGTACTTCCGGGGGAAGTCCTCGCCCACGATCCCCACCAGCCTTACCGGGGCGAAGAAGCTGGCGGCGACCGCGGCGTGGCTGGCCGAGCCGCCGAGCAGGCGGGGGTTCTCCGCGGTGGGGGTCTTGATGGAGTCCAGGGCGGTGGAGCCGACGATGAGGACACTGCTCATGGGGAGGGGGCGGGGTGAGGAGCCGAACGGGTCGTGGTGCTGGGTCGAGCGTGTTGCCGGCCGCCTGATGCTGCGAGGCGGCGGTGATGGCCGGCGCGCGAGACGGTACCGGGCCCCGGGCTGCGAGTGCAATCACGCCGCGTGGGGTGCATCGCCGTGGGGAGAGGGGAGTGAGTCAACTCCCCAGCGTCCGGGCCAGCAGCGACTGCGCTTGCAGCAGGATGGCCTCGAGGTGGTCGTCCCCCCGGAAGCTCTCGGCGTAGAGCTTGTAGAGGTCTTCCGTGCCCGACGGGCGAGCGGCGAACCAGCCGCTGACGGTCTCCACCTTGAGGCCGCCGATGGGGGCGCCATTGCCGGGGGCATGCGTCAACTTCCGGAGGATCGGTTCGCCGGCGAGTTCGGTGGCCGTCACCGCCTCCCCGGTCAGCCGCTTGAAGGCGGTCTTCTGAGTGGGGGTGATCGGGGCGTCGATGCGTCTGTAGCAGGGCGATCCGTAGTCCTCGGTCAGCGCGCGGTAATGTTCGCTCGGATCCTGGTTGGTGACGGCCGTGATCTCGGCCGCGAGCAGGCCCAGAATCAGACCGTCCTTGTCAGTACTCCAGGCGGTGCCGTCGAAGCGCTGGAAGCTGGCGCCGGCGCTCTCCTCGCCACCAAACAGGAGCGAGCCGTCGAAGAGACCGGGGCCGAACCACTTGAAGCCGACAGGCACCTCCAGCAATTCGCGGTCGAGGTCCTCGACGACGAGATCGATGATCCGGGAACTGACGACTGTCTTGCCGATTCTCCCCGCGCGAGGCCACTGCGGGCGGTGCCGGAGCAGGTAGCGGATCGCCACGGCGAGGTAGTGGTTCGGGTTCATCAACCCCGCAGGAGTGACGATGCCATGCCGATCGGCGTCGGGATCATTTCCGAAGGCGACCCGGAAATCGTCGCGCAGGCCGATGAGGCCGGCCATCGCCGACGGACTCGAGCAATCCATGCGGATCTTCCCGTCATGGTCGAGAGGCATGAAACCGAACTGCGGATCCACCCGCGGGTTGACGACCGTGAGGTCGAGTCCCCAGAGGGTGTGCACTGGTTCCCAATAGCCGACCGCGGCGCCGCCCATGGGATCGACCCCGATGCGGATCCTGGCGTCCCGCACAGCCTCCAGGTTCACCACACTCCCGAGGTCGCGGACGTAGGGGAGGACGAAGTCGTGGGGGTGGGTCGTGGCGGCTTTGACGGCCCGCTCGTAGGGAATGCGGTGGACGCGGGCGTTGCCGTGGCGAAGGAGTTCATTGGCGTGATCCTGGATCCAACCGGTGACATTGCTGTCGGCTGGCCCGCCGTACGGGGGATTGTACTTGAGCCCCCCATCGCTGGGGGGGTTGTGGGACGGCGTGATGATGATGCCATCGGCCTGACCTGAAGTCCGGCCCTGGTTGTGGCTGAGAATCGCGTGGGAGATCGCCGGGGTCGGGGTGAACCCGCCACCCTGTTGGATCAGGACCTCCACCTCGTTGGCGGCGAGGACCTCGAGCGCGGTCCGTTGCGCGGCCGCGGAAAGGGCGTGGGTATCCATGCCCATGAACACCGGGCCGTCGATTCCCTGGCTCTTCCGGTAGACACAAATCGCCTGGGTGATGGCCAGGACGTGGGCTTCCGAGAAGGTCCCGTTCGAGGAAGTTCCCCGGTGGCCGCTGGTCCCGAAACTGACGGCCTGTGCGGGATCCGAGGGATCCGGTTGAAGTTCGTAGTAATCGCGTTCGAGTCGGGCAACGTCGATGAGCAATTCGGGCGGCGCGGGTTGGCCGGCGAGGGGATGCTGCGGCATGGCGGCGCCAGCATGCACGCGGGCGTGGTCGGTCTCAAGGAGTGCATCCGTCAGTTGTCGGGCATGGGTACGTTTGGCTAGTCTGAACTCCGCGGGGGCCGGGGACTCGCCAATCGGATGGCTCACCAGCGACACAAACCCCGCCCCGCCCCCGACGCACCGCCACGCGGTCCGGAGGGAGCACGGTGGCTCGCCGCTATCTTGGTGGTGCTCCTCGCCACCATGGCCGCTTGGTTGTGGTGGCCCAGCCGGGTTGCCGATCGCCCGAAGAGCGGACCGCCGGTCCCCGCCGATTCGGCCCGCCCGATCCTGGAGCCCGAGGCGGAGGTGTTTGCGCGTTACGCGGGATCGGCCTCCTGCCGCGAAT
>JBBQML010000706.1:0-3260 GCA_038328885.1 Verrucomicrobiota bacterium
TTGGATGGAAGCTTGCCGTCGGGCTCGCCCCGGGGCATTGAAGGGGCTGACGTCCATGACGACCCAGCTTCTCCCATTCCTGGCCGTGCAGTTTCCCAGTGGCGACTTGATGCTCATCATTGTCCTGGGTACATCCCTCCCGGTGGCGTTCCTCTTTTGGCTCAAGGGGTGGCTGAACTCGGTCCAGGATGAAAATCCCGATGCTGAAATCGCCGCGCAGGCGAAGGCGGATCGGGAGCACCTGGAACATCACGGGCATCATGCCCACGGCCCTGCCGCGGGGTCTGGCCACGCCCACGGCCATCACGGAGCGCACGCCTGAGGCGGTCCCCGGTGGCTTGCGCCCTCCCGGGCAGTCCGCACTCTCCGCTGATCCATGAAGCGACTCTGTTGCGGAATTCTGTTGCTGTGGGGATGGGCGGGCCCGTCGGGTTGTGCCTCCCCGCAGGTGTTCGTCGACGAGTTCCACGGTCCGCTCGGTCCGGGCTGGACGGTTCTGCGCGAGCAGGCGGACGCCTGGCGCATGACCCCCGATGGGCTCGAGATTCGTGCTCTGCCAGGCAACATGTGGGGCCCGGCGAACAACGCCCGCAACACCTTCGTCCGCCCCGTGCCGGACCCGGCGGCAGGCCCGGTGGAAGTGAGCGTCCAGGTGGAGAACCGCCCCACCGAACAGTACGAACAGGTCGATCTGGTCTGGTACTACGCCGACAGCCACCAGGTCAAAATCGGGCAGGAACTCGTCGACGGGAAGCTCACGATCGTGATGGGCCGTGAGGAGAACGATCAGACGCGGACCCTGGCCATCATTCCCCTGGATTCGTTCACGGTGGAGCTCCGTCTGGTGGCGAGCGGGAGGGAGATCCGTGGCTTCGTCCGGACCCCCTCGATGACCGAATGGCGGGAGGCGGGAGCCTGCGATCTACCCGTGCGGGAGGGGGGAGCGAAGGTGAGCCTCCAGGCCTACCAGGGCCCTCGTGAGGTGGTGCGGTGGGCCCACGTGCGGCACTTCCGGGTGACCCAGAAGGCCCCAGGCCGGGATTGACCGGGTTTCCCACGGCCACGTCGGCGCAGTCGATTCCCAACTCCTCGCGGTGCCGTGGCGCCGCGGTCCCCGCGTGAGGTCCGGCCCGCAGGGTTACCGCGCGGCCATCAGCTTCTCGATGTCGCCGGGGTCGAGGGCGATGCTCCCCATCAGATCGACGGGTCCCCGGTCGGTGATCAGGACGTCGTTCTCGAGCCGGACGCCGAGCCCCTCCTCGGGAATGTAGAGCCCAGGTTCCACCGTCATGATCCAACCCGGGGCGAACGGTTCGGTGGTGAAACCGACGTCATGGACATCCAGGCCGAGGGGGTGGCCAAGGCCGTGCATGAAATAGCGTTTGACCGGTCGGCGCGCGGGATCCTCCGGGTTCTCCAGGAGATCCTTCGCCTTGAGCAAGCCGAGGTCGACACACTCGCGGGCCATCATTTCCTCGGCCGCCTCCTGCCAGTGCTTCCATTTCACCCCCGGCTTGAGTCCGGCGATGGAGGCCCGGAGGACGCGCAGAACCGCCTCGTAGACGGCGCGTTGGCGCCGGGTGAAGCGCCCGTTGACCGGGACCGTGCGGGTCAGGTCGGCATTGTAGTTGGCGTAGCAGGCCGCGACGTCCAGGAGGAGAAGGTCCCCGTCGCGGCAAAGTTGGTCGTTGTCGACGTAGTGCAGGATGCAGGCGTTGGCTCCGGACGCGATGATCGGGCCGTAGGCGAAGGTGCCCCGCTGGCGGATGAACTCGTGGGCGAACTCCGCCTCGATTTCGGGCTCCGACACCCCGGGTTCCACGAAGGCGCAGACCCTCTCGAAGCCCGACCGGGTGATGTCGCAGGCGCGCTGGACCAGGGCGACCTCGGCGGGTTGTTTAGCCACGCGGAGGCGGTGCAACAGGCGCGCAAGGCGATGGTAGTGGTGGAGCGGGTAGCGTTCGCGGACGTGGCGGACGAAGCGGGCTTCGCGGGTTTCGACGACGATGTCGGCCCGCTTGTGTTCGTTGGAGTCGAGCCAGACGTGTTCCGCCTCGCACATCAGGCGGTGGAAGATCTTGGGGAACTCGGAGATCCACTGGACGTTGCGGATGCCGGTCGCCTCCCGGGCGGCCTCGCGGGTGAGTTTGCGCCCTTCCCACCTGGCGATCAGATCGTTCGTCTCGCGGAGGAAGAGGATCTCCCGCTGGCGCTCGTCGTCGGCGTCGGGGAACAACAGCAGGACCGTTTCCTCCTGCTCCACGCCGGTCAGGAAGAAGAGATCGGAATTGGGGACCAGACGAACGGTGCCGTCGGCGTTCGTGGGCAGGAGGTCGTTGGCGTTGACCACGGCGAGTGAGTCCGGGGGCAGGAGGCGCGCCAGTCGGCGACGGTTGCCGGTGAACAGCGCAGGATCGATGGGCGCATGGCGCATGGGTTGAGGTTGGGGAAACGGAGCCGCGGGCGAAACCCGGAAGTTGCGGGGGCCTTATTGGCGGTTGAGGCCCGGGGTCAGGCGGGCTTTAATTGCGGGCTCTTGATGCTCGCGAGGTTCCAACGACAAGGCGCTTGCCGAATCTCCACGATTGGGGCGTTCGGCCGGCTTCTGGGCTGCCTCTGCGCTGCGGGTTGGGTCCTCGGCGCCGGCGGTCCCGTCCAGGGGGCCGGGCCGGGGACCGGCGGTGAGCACGCCATCGGTCCGCTGTTCCAGACGTTTCCGCTGACCCTCGAGCCGGGCGATGGGGTCGAGGCGTTGGGGCCGTTGTACTATCGCCACGAGATGGAAGACGAGGTGCTCTGGGGGTTCCCCCCCTTCGTCAGCCAGCAGCGGTCGGCGGATGGGGAACAGCGGCACCTGTACATCCTGCCGCCCCTGTTCACGGCCCATCGCTACGGCACGGACCGCAAGTGGCAGCTCGGCCAGTGGATCAACGGGTCGAACTTCGACGCGATCGACGAGGGCGACGTGCGACGGTGGAACCTCTTTCCCTTCTTCTTCTACCAGGACTCGCCGGAGGACCGGAACGACTACTGGGCGCTGTTTCCGCTCTACGGGACGGTCAAGAACCGGCTGTTTCGCGACGAGGCGCAGTTCGTCCTGTTCCCGCTGTGGCTCAAGACCCAGAAGGGCTCGGTCGTCACCCGCAACGTGGCCTTTCCGTTCCTTCACTTCCGCGGCGGACCGGGGATGAAAGGGTGGCAGTTCTGGCCGCTGGCCGGGCACGAGCACTTGCTACCGGGCTCCCGGACGAACCTGTCGG
>JBBQML010000707.1:0-3257 GCA_038328885.1 Verrucomicrobiota bacterium
TGGGTCGCGCGTTGTGGGGCGTCGTCAGAAGACGCCGAGGAGTTTGAGGGAGGCTACGGCGGCGAAGGCGAGGACGAAGACATCGAAGACCTTCTGGGGCAGCCGCGCGACGACGGCGCGGCCGAGGAAGAGGCCGGCGAAGATCGCGGGGACGAGGAGGGAATTGAAGAGGAGGCTGCCGTGCGTGATCAGCCCGAGTTGGGCGCTGAAGGGTACCTTGAGCAGGTTGATCAGCAGGAAGAACCATGCTCCGGTGCCCACGAAGGCATCCTTCGGAAGCGCCACCGCCAGCAGGTAGAGCCCCATCACGGGTCCGGCGGCGTTCGCGATCATCGTGGTCACGCCGGCGATGAAGCCCATGGTCCAGGCGAAACCGCGCGAATGCGGCACCTCCTGAAAGAGCTGTGGCCGCAGGTCGCGCAGGGCCTGGAGTCCGGCGAGCGTGAGGACGATGCCGCCGATGAGCGGGTTGAAGGCGGCGCCCGGCAGGCGTCCCATCAGCCACCACCCCGCGGCGACGCCCGCCAGGGCGGGCGGCAGGGTCCTTCGGATGTGCGGCCACTGGGCATGGCGGCGGAAGAGCCACACCGCACCCAGGTCCCCGGCGATCAGCATCGGAAGCACCACACCGGTCGAGGCGATCCCCGGGAAGAGGTGGGCGAAGACCACCACGTGCAGCAGGCTGATTCCCGGCAGTCCGCTCTTGGAGACGCCGATCCCCACGCCGGCCGCGACGGCGAGGGCCCACTGGGCGGGGGTGAAATCCGGCAGCATCGGCCGGGGAGCGTCCCGGTTGGCGTTCGGCGGGGCAAGCCCGGCGGAGCGGCGTGCCCGGTCGCCAGTGCATCCCCAGGTTGCTGGTACGGGACTGGAGACTCGCGGGGTTCCTTGGGCGTGGAAAGCGAGGGGAGGGGGGATGGGGGGAACCGCAGGTTCGATCGGCAAACGGCGATCACCAGTACCCAGGCGGATTTTCTTCATAAGTTCGTTTGGTCTGTAAGGTCGGGGCACCGGATCGCGTTACCCACCCGTTACCCACCCGCCGCCATGAAAACGATCCTGCCTGCCCCGCGCGTCAATTCGGTGATCCGCCCGTCCTACGCTGCGTTCCTGCGCCCGCCCCAGCCGCCGATTCGTTCGCCCCTGGTCGACTACCTGGACGAACTGGTGGGCAACGGAGGCCCCGACCCGTCGGATTACGAGCGACTCACGGCCTGTTTCCGTGAGTTGGCGGAGCGGGGTGCGCGCGGTCTCGAGGGGGCGCGGTTGCTGGGGGCCGCGCGTGCGGCGCTGGCACCGACGCTCCTGAAGGGGACGCTGCACGGCTTTGCGCACCTGAAGCCGTACGGGTATGCCGGCGACTTCGAACTCATCGAGCGGGTGTTGAGCTTCCACCACAGCCCCGATCCGAACCTCGTGCGATGGGATCGGTACACCCACAGCCTGCCGGCCGCGCGCGCCCTGCGGAGCCGGAAGTCGCACCTCTGGGAGTTGCTGCGCCGGCTCGAGCACGAGGCTGAGCGAGAAGATGAGACCGTGCGCGTGCTTCACTACCGGAGTGGGCCGGGTCGCGAGTTGGCCGACTACTTCGCGGCGACCGGTAACGCCTCGCGGCTGCGGTGCGATGCGGTGGACCCCGACCCATTGGCGGCCATCCACGGTCGACGCAACGTGGCGCGAATCACCAGCCGGGTGACGTTTCATACCCAGCGGTTGCTCGCGTTCCGCCCCGTTCAACCCTACCGGCTGATCTGGTGTTCGATCCTGGCGGAGGCATTGGCTGACCGCGGCCTGGTGGTCGTGCTGCGGCGGTTGCTGCACCTGCTCGAGCCCGGTGGCCAGATCGTCCTCTGCCACCTCGGACCGACGGATACCAGCGCCCCGTTTCTCGAAGTCGTGGCGGGATGGAGATTGCGACGACGGGATGTGGACCAGCTCGCAACCCTCGCCCTGCAGGCGGGGGCCTATCCGGATGCGCTCCGGGTGGTGCGCGATCCCGCGCACGGGAATCTCTATCTCCACGCCCGGCGACCCCTCGGGCGCTTGCGCCGGCGTCTGAGGCTGAGACCCGAACTCCAGGCGGTGGACGAGCCGGTCCCGGCCCCTCAGGTCACCTGGATCGACTTCCGCACCCCGGATCCCATCGGCGCCCCCGGGGTGGTGAACGGCCGGGGTGACCGTCCCCGGGCCCGGGCTGCCTGAGTGCTAGGAGCCCCGTTGGTCGCCGCGGTGATCCCTGCTCAGATGGGGCCAGGGTGGCGGCGTGAGGTTGATCTCCGCGCGCGGGAGTCGCAGGTCGTCCTCGTAGTGCAGCAGCGTTACCTGCCGGGCCAGGGCGTTGAAGTTCGCGAACAGCGCGGACGCCGGTTCGACGAGATGAAACAGCCCGGGTGCCTGGGCGGCGCTGGCGGCCAGCGATCGCTCGGCGTGGGTCGGGTGGGTGTCGAAGGCGGCGGGCTCCGTGGCGTCCACGCGCTCCTCCCAGTGGGCGCGGCGTTCAGCGGGGAGGGCGGCTTCGGCGGCCGCGAGTGCGGCGGGGACGTTGTCCGGCAGTTGGCGGTGGCGGTCCCAGGATTCTCGAATCTGCCGGTAGAATTCGCGGGCCAACCCGGTGAGCACCCGCCGTTGACGGATCGTGGCGAGGAAGGGTTCGGTACCGGCGACGCTGACCTGGCAGCGATCAGCGTCCCGTTCCAATTGCCGCAGGAGAAGGCAGCTCACGGCGTGGCTGGAATGGAGGAGAAGCTTCAGCAGGCTCCGCGAGAGCCAGACTCCGAGACGTGCGCCTCCGAGCAGGAGTTGCGCCCGCAGGGGTGGGGCGCTGGTCACCCACCGTTCGATGGTCTCATCCCAGGCGTCGCGTTCATACGCGACCCGCGCGAGCCAGGTGTTGACCGCGCGGATGAGTTGGCTGGCCCGCAGGCCGACCGTCTGGTTGAAGTGCCCGACCTCGTGGGCGACCACGCCCGCGAGTTGGCGGGTATCGAGGACGGCGAGGAGTGGCAGGCCCAGGGTGAGTACCAGCTCCCGCCCGGTCGCTCCGGCAAGTCCACCGCGCAGGCCCGCGGACGCGTTCAGCCGGCAATCAACCTCCACGCGGGCAGGGCGTCGGGCTCCCACCACATCGGCGACCATGTGCAGGAAGGCGAAGAGCAGCGGTTCGGCAGCCGGGTTCAGCGCGAGAGGGCGTGCGCGGCGGACGCCGCGGGCGAAGAGGGGTTTGACAAGACAGAAGAGCACGAACGTCGCGATGAACA
>JBBQML010000708.1:0-3248 GCA_038328885.1 Verrucomicrobiota bacterium
GGTCTATCTCCGGGCCCAGGTCGTCAACATGCCGTCGTCCGACAGCGTGCTGGAACTGGTCACCGGCGACCGCACTCAGCCCGACCCCGCGGTCAGCCTGCTCGGCACGTTCCTCGGCAAGGCCGGTGGTTTCGACTACCAAAACCTCCCGCTGACCGATGGCTCGGGCGTTGACAGGACCGTGCTGCGCCTTAGCGGCGTGACTACCCTGCGACACCGCCACCTGACCACCGACACCGACGACGGCTACCGGCTCCCGAACTACTTCGTCTTCATTCCGGTGGCCGACCCGGGCATCCAGCGTGCCGTGGTCTCGTCCACCTCGCCCGCCCCGAACTCCACGGTGGAGACGGTGACGCCGATGATCCTGGTCACCCTCCAGAACCGCAACACCTCGGTGAACGTGGGCAGCATCAGGCTCAGCCTCAACGGATCGAATGTTGCCGGCGCCACGGTCACTGCCACGGCGGACGGTGCCTCCTTGAGCTATCCGGTCACCCCCCTGCCCCCGTCGGGTCAGTTAAACACCGCGGTGGTGTCCTATCAGGACAGCGAGGGCCAGAACCTCACCAATACCTGGCAATTCACCGTCACTTATCGAGCCCTCGACCCCGCCACCCGCCTCTCCGCCACCGGACAGGCCCGCGGGTTCAAACTCCACGTCGTCCAGGCCCCGCTGGAGGGCGGCCCCCTCGAAAACAGCCTCGACCGCGCAGAGATCCAACTCGCCTCCGGTTCCAGCATCCCGCGGACGGTGGACACGAACGCCGTGGCTGAGGTGATCAACTTCAACAAGGTCCCCGACGCCGTCGCCGGCTTTGTCACCGGGGACGTCATGGTCCCGGGGATCGACCCCGACACGACCGGCAATGGCAACAACGACTTCGCCGTGGAGATCCTCACCTATCTCGAGCTCCCGGCGGGCGTGTATCGCTTCGGGATGGTCACCGACGACGGCTACAAGCTTGCTACCAGCGTGAACCCGATCGCCCCCAGCACCGCCCCGCTCGCCTTCCACAACGGCGGGCCGGCCGATGAAACCTTCGACTTCGTCGTCGCGCAGGCCGGCATCTATCCGTTCCGCATGGTGTGGTACGAACGCGCCGGCGCGGGCCACGCCGAGTGGTCCTCGGTCGACCCCGGGACCGGGGCCCGTACCCTGATCAACGACGCCGCCGCTGCCGGGGCCATCAAGGCCTGGAGCGAAGTCAACCTGATCGCGCCCGAGATCCTCGTGGAATCCGCCCCCGCCGTCACAGGTCCGTACGCCACGGATGCCGGTGCCGTGATCAACGCCACCGCCAAAGCGGCCACCCTGCCCCTCCCGGGCAACCCGCGCTTCTACCGCCTCCGCGCCGGGTCAGCCCTGCAAATCAGCAGCCTGCAGATCCAGGGCGCCAACCTGATTCTCTCCTGGCAGTAACCTCGCGCTTGGGGTCAGATCTAAATGTTTGACTATTTGAAGTCAGCCCCACCCCAACCGGCCGGATCTCGTGAGGGTTCATGAGTCAAAAGTCAATAATTTAGATCTGACCCCAAACCCCACCGGAGAACCTCCTGCGGGAGGCCCGTCGCCAAAAGCGGCTGCCCGAAGGTCGAATCCCCCCCGTTTGCCTCTTGGACCCTGACAGGGACATTGTCCGCTACCTCTGCCAGCACGGCATGGCGGCCGCGAACCCGGCGTGGGCCTGTTATCATACCACGCTTCACGAATTCAACATCGGTGGGACTGCGTGCGGTGTGGTGGGCTGTGCCGTTGGCGGGTCCTTCGCGGTGCTAATCGCCGAGGAGATGTTCGCATCGGGCTGCGAGTTGCTTATCAGCATCACGTCAGCGGGCCAAATCGTGCCGGTTCGCCCGCCCCCCTACTTCATTCTCATCGACCGTGCGTTGCGCGACGAGGGCACGAGCCACCACTACCTGCCCCCGTCCACGTACGCGTACCTGCGACCCGAACTGCACACCTTTTGTGACGGCGCGCTGCGCAGCTCGGGCCTTCCGGTCGAAGCAGGCGCGGTCTGGACGACAGACGCGCCGTTCCGAGAAACGGCGGTGGCCATCGAAGCCGCCCGCGCTCGCGGCATTCTCGCCGTCGAGATGGAGGCCGCGTCTCTCTATGCAATGGCGGAGGCCAGGCGCCGATTGGTCATCTGCTTTGCCCACATCACCAACCGAATGGGTGTGGACGAGGGAGATTTCGAGAAGGGGGAAGCGGATGGGGGTGTCGAATCGCTGCGGCTGTTGAAGGCCCTGACGGCGGCGTGGAAAACCGCAGGGCCACCAACTCCCGGGTCGAAGCCCGTCGACGAGGAAACACGATGAATCGTGAGGAACACTGGAATCGGGTCTACGAGACCAAAGGCCCCGACGATATAAGTTGGTATCAGGCGAAGCCGGCGATCTCCATGCGCCTGATCGCCGCGGCTGGCGTGTCGACCGGCGAACCGATTGTCGATATCGGCAGCGGGACCTCCCTGCTCATCGATTGCCTTCTCGATGCTGGGTTCAATGACCTAACGGTCTTGGACATTTCCAGCGCAGCGCTGGAACAGGCCCGGCAACGGCTGGGGGCTGGGGCTGCCCGGGTGAAGTGGATTGAAGCGGACGTCACGACGTTTCATGCCGCGAGGCCCTTCGGCCTTTGGCATGATCGAGCCGTCTTTCACTTCCTCACCGACCCAGCGGACCAACAGAAGTACGTCTCGGCCCTGAAGAGTGCGATTCCAGCTGGAGCCCATGCGATCATTGGCACGTTCGCCATCGATGGTCCGGAGAAGTGCAGCGGCTTGATAGTGGCTCGGTATGACGCGGAGCGGATTCAGACTGTGCTTGGCAAAGGCTTCCGGTTGATTGAGCAGGTTGATGAAACCCACGTGACGCCGTGGCAGTCCGAACAGCGGTTCAGTTTCTTCCGCCTCGCTCGTAAAGGGGTCGGTAAAGGGGTCGGTTCTTGATATTGGCTAATCCTGCGGTCTTCCGGGTGCCGTCGAGTGACGTTCGCCTACTCGCATCCTGACTGCGGTTCGAGAGTCGATTCCCGGCGTGCAGTCCCGGCGTGCAGGGGTGCAGGGGTCAGTCCCGGCTACTAGACACTTGTCGGTTGACCGGCACGCAGGCTTCGCGATCTTTCCCGGCGTATGGCGCGCAAGTTACGAATTCAGTATGCCGGCGCAGTTTACCACGTCATGAACCGGGGCGATCGGCGGGAGGCAATCCTTCACCACGATCAGGACCGGCGGCGCTTTCTG
>JBBQML010000709.1:0-3233 GCA_038328885.1 Verrucomicrobiota bacterium
AGCCGATGCGGTTGATCTCAATCGCCTGCGGGAACCGGCCTTCTGGCAGGATCTCCACCGGCACGTGCATGACCGGTTGCGCCTGATCCTGACCCTGCTCGACGACCTGGCCGGGGAGGGTACGACTTCGTTCCGGTTCGACCAGGAGGTCCGGGTTCACCAGGCCATCGACGAGGCCCTGCAGCCGCTGGCAGCGGATTTCGCCACTCGACGAATCGAGGTGGCCAACCTCGCGCCGACGTCCCTGCCGTCGCTCCTCGTGGACGGTCGTCGGTTCCAAAAGCTGTTTTCACTCCTGCTCCAGCACGAACTCGCCACCTTGCCGGATGGTTCCGTGGTCCGTTTTGAGGCCGCGGTACGAGCCGGGGGTGCGCCGGGCGCCGAGGAGATGGACATCTTCGTCAACGACAACGGCGCGGGAATCTCCCCGGAGGCGGTGCTCTCGCTGTTCGATCCGCTGCTGACCCCCGCTGGAGAGAAGACGGACTCGGAGATGTACCTGATGGCGGTGTATTTCATCGTCTACCACCACGGCGGCCGGGTGCAGGTCGGCCGCCGGGCGGGGCGCGGCCTGGCGTTGACGCTGACGATACCGTTGCGACCCCAGGCGGTGGAACAGCGGGATGAGACCCGCGAGTTCCTGGTCCGCGCGATGACCAACGAGCGGATCTGGGATCGATTGCTCGCGGGGGTTTGAGCCTCCTCACGTCGGCTCCTACTGGGCCCAGCGGGGCCCAGCGGGGCTGGCGCAACCGTCCGGCTGCGTGGTCAGGGCACCAGCTTCCGGAATTCGGGCTTCTCGCGCAGGGTGTTGAAGCGGGTGTCCCCGGTAGCCACCTGTCGCAGGTCGCGCGCCTTGGTGTCGCGGGTCCGGCGGCTGTCGCTGAGCTGGAGCGCCCGGGCGAGGGCCTGCAAGGACTCAGTCGGTTTGTTGAGCCCCGCGAGCACGCCCGAGTAGTCGTACCAGGCCTCCGGGCTGTCGGGCGCCTTGCGCACGAGTTCGGCCAGCGTGGACTCGAGCTTGGGCCCGTCATTCATCTGAGAGTAGGTCTGAGCAGCGGCGATGAGTGTGCCGGTGTCGACGTCCGGCAGGGTGATCAGCCTGTCGAGCACCAGGCGGGCCCGGATGGGCTGACGCAACTGGATATACGCGGCGGCGAGGTAGGCGCCCGCGCTGGCGCTGGTCGGTGCGGCCTGCCAGGACGGCTCGAGTTGCTCGACGACGCTGGCGTAGACCTGCGTGGCCTGCGGGTGCAGTTGGTTTTCGAGGTAGGTCTGGGCAAGTTCCATCGCGTTCGACACGTTGGCGGGGTTGGTCCGGAACTCGGTCTTCTGCTGTTCGAACTGCTCAAAGGCGACGGCCTGTTGCGGTGCGGTTCGGCGCATCTGCTTGAGCTGCTCCACCAGGCCGACGACGGAGGAGTTGAACGGGTCGAGGCGCTGCGCGGTGGTGGCGACCAGCAGGGCGTCGTCGAACCGCGCCGTCATGGCGAGGAGTTGGACGTACCGGAAGACGGCCTCGGGGCTGTAGGGGCAGAACGCGAAGGCCTGGCGGAAGGCGAAATCCGCGGCCTTGATCATACGGGCCTGCTCGGCCCCCGACTTGGCGTTGTTCACCCGCCAGGCGTAGACCCCCCCGATGCTGCTACGGAGCTTCGAGAAGGCCTTCTGGCCGTTGTCGTCGCGGATAAACTTCGGGTCGCCGGTGAAGCGGCTGAGGTCGCGCTGGATATACACGTGGTGGACGAAGTCGCAGATCTCTTCGACCGAGGTGTCGTCAGTGATCCAGTTCCCGATGAGGCGGGCAGAGTACTGGGACCAGAACTCGTGGTCGCGTCGGAGCGTTTCGTCGTCCAGCGCCGCGAGCGGCTGGCGGTTGATCTTCATGATGATGCCGTACGGGGAGAGGTACGGGTACATCCAGTCGAGGGGGAAGCTCTCCTCGATGAAGAAATCGTGGTCGGGGTTCTGGTCAAAGATGACACGGCAGAGCAGGGCGTTGATCGCCATGACCGAGACCTGACCCGCGACGGTGACCCGGCCGCCTTCCTCGCGGACTTCCTCGCCGCCGCGCAACTGGCCCAGCTGCTTTCGCTGGAACGCGTCGGTCATGTATTCGTTGTAGCAGCGGGTCGATTCCTCCGGCGTGGGGGTGTGGATCTCGATCTCGGGGTAGACGCCTCCGCGGCTGGGCGCGATGAGTCCGGGGTACGCTTCCTCCAGGAGGCGGCGTCCCATGCGGATCCTGGCTGACGTCGGCAGATCCTGGGCCAGCAGGCGTTGGACCTCGGCCGACAGCGTGAGGCCGGCCATGGGGGCTGCCTGGTAGAGGTAATTCGTGGCGCCTCGGTAGGCGTTGAGCCGCTCGGCGATCCGCGCCTGGCGCGCCCCGTCATCGAGGTTGCTGGCGGCGATCGCGTTGAGTTCCTCGCGGAGCTTCACCCGGGCCTCGTACTCCTGGTCGAGCAACTCGTTCAGGTCCCGGCTGAGGGCCCGGGCCAGCCTGGTCTCGGAGCCTTCCTGAGTCAGTCGGTCGCGAGTGGACTGGGGCAGGAGGCTGGTGAGATGGCGGGAGAAGGGGTCCTGGGAGGGGCCCGGTTTGAGGCGGGCTGCGAGTTTGGGGAGGTCGAGAAAGTGCTCCGGCTCGAAGTACGACGAGCCGGCCCGGCGGCTCTTCTCGACGGCGTCCCCGAACCCGGAGATGAGCCGGTCGAGGGGTGCGACGGCCTTGGCCAGGCTGTTGGTGTAAAAACCTTTCTCGCGCTCCTTCCGGCCGCGGAGCATCTCCTGGAGGAACGGCGTGTCGTAGGGGATCTGCGCGCTCTTGTTGTAGTGGGCGCGGATGTAGCTGAGGTAGGTGCCGTCGGCGAGGGCGTTTTGGGTGATCAGGCTGACATCGCGACGGTCGAAGTCCGGGTCGCGCGGCTTGCAGCGCGCAGGGATGAAGCTCTCGCTGAAGATCATGTACGTCGGATTGAAGCGGCCCGGATCGGTGCCCCCGAAGAGGATCGCGTTGCGGGTCATCTCCGGGTACAACGCCTGGCCGGTCTGGTCCTTGAACGGCGGCGTGAACATGTCGTGCCCGAACCAATAGCCGAAGAGGTGGCCCCGCTGCTCATTGTCCGACCAGTGCGAGAGCATGGACTTCACCGGCAGGAGGGCGAAGAGGATGAGGACGGGTTTCAGCGACGGTCGGGTAGGGTGCAGGACCAGGTAGCCGGCTCCGAAGAGCG
>JBBQML010000710.1:0-3227 GCA_038328885.1 Verrucomicrobiota bacterium
AGGACCCGCTCGCGGATACCGACCAGGCCGTGCCCCAGACCCTCGTCGAACTCGGTCCCGGGCCCGTCGTCGCGGACTTCGATCGCCAAGGCATCCTCGTCATATCGCAGGATAACCTGGACGTGATCGGCTCGCGAATGCTTGAGGGCGTTGGTCAGGCCCTCCTGCACGATGCGGTAGGCCGACAGCTCCAGCGCAGGCGGAAGTGGCCGGGATTGGCCCTCGATATCCAACTCGGCGTTCAGCCCGGCCCGCCGGATGTCCTCGACCAACGAGGCCAGACCGCTCAGGTTCGGTTGAGGCGCGCGCTCACCGGCGTCGTCGGACGAACGCATCGCACCCAGCAGGCGGCGCATCTCCGCGAGCGCTTCGCGCCCGGCTCGCTCGACATCCCGCAGCGCCTCCCTGTCCTCTACCAGTTCATCGGGAAGGTTGTGCCGGACCGCCCCCGAGCGCAGCACCATCATGCTGACCGCGTGCGCGACGATGTCATGCAGCTCGCGAGCGATCCGAGTCCTCTCCTCAGACACGGCCAGGCGAGCGGCGGACTCCCGGTCCGCCTCAGCGATCATGGCGCGCTGTTCCGCCTGGATCGCGTCTCCGTCCCGACGGCGCAGGCTGCGGCCGATACCCCAGGCCACGCCGGCCAGAGCGCCCGAGATTGTGAATGTCACTAGCGCGCCTGCGAAGGTCGGCTGGTCGCGCGCCACGAGGAACAACAGTCCCGCCGCGAGGGCGAGACCAGCGCGGGCCGCGTCGCCAGACCCGTAGCGGGCCACGAGGAAAGCGGCGCCGAGGCCGGCGAACATCGGAGCGGCCGCCTCGTTGGTCGCGTCGGGCGCGGCGATCGCCATCACGCCGATCGCGCCGAAGGACGCGGCGACCGCGGGCAGCGGGGCGCGGCGAGCGGCGAGCAGGGCGAGCGAGTAGACGAGTGCCACCGCCACTAGCAGTGGCTTCGAGCCCTCCAGGGGTCTCGACCAGATCTCGAGCTGAGCACCCGCGGCAAGGACGAGGACCGGGAGGACCAGCGCCAACGGCGGGGGCTTGATGCGTTGCGCCATATGGGAAACCTAGCCCTGCCGGCCGCTCATCGCCTCCTCCGATGGGACCGGTCCTCCTCATCTCAGGAGATGAGGACTTGCCCGTTGCGACGGCCCGGATGGCCCGGTACGAACGCGTCCTTTTGACGACGACAGGGAGCTCCACCCGATTTAGCTTCTCTCCAATGAAATCAATCAAGAGCGGAGAACCAAAGTGAACAGCAGCCTGATTCGAAGGTTCAACAATGGACAAACCAAAAGGATCACCGGATTCCTTCTCGGTGGCCTCGCAGCAACGACCGTGATAGCGGGTTGCTCAGCTGAGTCTGGCGTCGATGCCGCGGAGGCCAGTGTGCTTCCCGCCGCAAAGGTGAAAACCGATCTGAATGCGATGGTCGGCAACGGCGTGCCCGGCGGCATCGTCTTCATCCGTAACGGCAACAACACCGTTTCAACGGTTGCCGGCCGTGCCGAGCTGAAGCCGAAGCGTCAGATGAAGGCCAGCCAGCGGTACCGAATCGGCAGTGAGACGAAGTCGATGGTCGCTACGGTGGCATTCCAGTTGGCCGAAGAAGGCCAGCTGAAGCTGAAGGGGACAGTCGACGACTGGTTTCCCGGCCTGATCGCGAACGGAAGCGACATCACGATCCTCGATCTGCTGAAGCACACGAGCGGGATTCCTGACTACCTTGCATCCGATCAACCCTTCGCCCCCTACATTGCCGGACATTTCAATCACGTCTGGAAGCCGACGCAACTGATCGGCTTCGCCACAAGCATGGGGACAAGCTTTGCTCCCGGGAGCCGCCAGTCCTACTCGAACACCAACTACACAATTCTGAGCCTCATCATCCAGAAGGCGTCCGGCAAAACCCTCGGCGCCGAACTCCACAGCAGGATCTTCAAGCCGGTCGGAATGAACCGGAGCAGCGTTGGCACGAATCCGAAAATAAAGGGCCCCCACGCTCATGGATATCTGATCCAGAGGGGTGCGGATCCGTTGGATGTCACCGGAGTCAGCCCGTCCGTCTACTGGGGAGCTGGAAACGTGATCTCGACGGTGGCCGACGTGGCCGACTTTTACGATGCGCTTCTCGGGGGCGACCTGGTGTCTCCCGCTTCGCTGGCGGAAATGAAGAAGAGCGGCCCGATGAAAAAGGGCTTCGCTCTGGGGGCCGGTCTGGTCCATGGCAAGTTCCAGTGCGGCAAGTGGGTCGGACACGACGGTGCGGTGGCCGGGTACTCCAGCGTCGCATTGAAGATGGACAGTGGCCGGACTGTCGTGGCGATGGCGAACTCACTCACCTTCTCGGACCAGGTCGGTTCGCCGAAAGCAGTGGCGGCCTGGAAGCGTCTCATCGAAGAGGCAGCCTGCTCCTGAAGGTGTGAATCGCAGCTCTCGGAATCGCTCCAACCAATAGTTGACACTGCGGTCCGTTCCCTTGAGCGGGCCGCAGGCTTTACCCCGTCCGCCTGGGGTCTTTGGAACTCCTCCGCTTTCGACGATGCGGTGATTTTCCCCCGAAGAGAATGACGCGCTGATCCTCTGCCGGACCCTTGCGAGAGGAGGTCTCAATGTGGTCCCGAAGGACATAGCGGGGACCCACTTCGTTTCTCGGGGAGACGCTCGGACGCTAGAGCGATTGGCCGCCTCATTCGAACCCAGGCCCGGGTAGGTCCGGGCAAGTCGACGGCTACTTGCGGGCAGTGACCTTCTACTTCACGGTCTCGCCACCAGGCCTCGCCCGTTCGGGTATCGCCGCGGGCCCGGCGGCTGCGGACCCGCGCTGGAGCGCAACGGTCGCGACCGCTTGAGACTGGCCACAGTGGGCAGCTTCCAGCGGCGGACAGGGGTGGCGACCGCCCGAAACGGGGCCGCCTCGGTTGAACCCGGCTCTGACAGCAAACCCGGCCCGGCACGTGTCAGACTCGGCAGGCCTCGTCGAGGCCCGTCCGGACGGGTGGCAGAGCGGTTGAATGCACTGGTCTTGAAAACCAGCATGCGTCTTAATGGCGCATCGAGGGTTCGAATCCCTCCCCCTCCGTTGAGATTCTCCACGAAACGGCGCGACTTCTGACCTCATGAGTGTTACTGTCGGCAACGGAGCAGGAATTTGACCCACTTGAGAGGTTGCCGCAGGTGAAACGAGCAAATGTTGTGGTTGTCGGGGCGCTGGTCGCACT
>JBBQML010000711.1:0-3225 GCA_038328885.1 Verrucomicrobiota bacterium
GATGAGTCAGCGAGGAGATGCGCCGTCGAGAGTTGGCCGCCGGGAAAGATCCGGCGGGCATAGATTCCAGCCGCATTGTCGCCGGACTTTGATTCCATCCAGATCAGAATCGAAGAGCCGTCGGACAGGGTGACAAGATCCAAACGCCCGATGGGCTTGCCGAGATCAATCGGCAACGCGGGACCGAAGGTGGCACCGCCATCGAAGGACTGTTTGGCCTGAACCCGAGGCACGCTGCCGGCCAGGGTGAACCAGGCCGCAGTCACGTTCTCGCCTCGCGCGTCCGCGGCCGGCCCATTGACCGGACAGGCCGGGATCATCCAGCCGTCGTCGTGAAGGGATGCCGGGGGGGCCCACTGTTTTCCGTTGAAGAGGGCGCGGCGGATGTCGCGAATTTCCTCTGAGGTGCGGCCGCGATAGGCGACGAAGACGCGGTCGTCTGGCAGGACCGTGAGCGTGGTCTGGCAGCAGGTGCAGACATCCGGGTCCACGATCCAATCCGCCGCGGTCGTTCCGTCGGCCCGGAGGAGACGCGATCGCAATCGCATCGAAGGCGGAGTGAGTTCTCCTGGTTTGCGCTCGACGCGTGGGGGGCGCGGAGCACCGGGTGGACGGGGAGGTCGCGTGCTCTCCAGCCAGACAGCGATCAACCGCCCTCCGGAGAGAGGCGCGAGGCTGACGAATTCATGGCCGAGGGGCGCTGGCGTCGACCACGTTGAACCCGTGTCCTTTGAGCGCGCAATCCAACCCTCGTATCCATGGACATCTTCACCGGCGTGACTTTGAAGCCACTGCGCCCACAGTGTCCCGTCAGTACCGACAATCATCGAAGCGAAATCCGCCCAGTTTTCCATGAGGAGCGGATTCGAGACGACCTGACGCACGTCGCTCCAGGTTCGTTCGCTCGGGGCGAGTGTGGAGAGGTAAAGACCGCGTTCCCGCGGTTGCCGTCCGGGTGCGCACCATGTCAGGTAGAGAGTGCCGTCCGGTCCGGCGACGAGATTGGACTCGCCACTTTCGGGGCCTGCGGGAGAAACCAGCCCGGGGCGTTGGTCGAAGCGCGGCAAGACATGGCCGGGGGGGAGGGAGGTGGAGGCGGTCTTCACTTCACCCAGCGAAACCGTCAGGTTGCCCCAGATGCTCCCCCAGTCGGCTTCAGGCACACCCTGAAGACGGACCATATGGACGATGCTGAACATCCAGACGCCTCCGGTGGGCAGAGCGAACGACACTCCACCTTGAGGATCGCTGCGGGAGGCGAGCGTCCGGAGTTGATCGCCCGTTCGCTGCCAGCCGCGCACCAAGGCACCTTCAAGTGGCCGGCCTTCGAACAGGAGCGTCGCCCGAAACACGCCAGCTCCTGGAAGTTCAAGGCTCGGTGCCATGGGTACGATCTCAAGACGCTGACCGGTCGATTGGTATCCGCCGGTATCGTTCCGGTCTCCCACCCGGATGACGGTCTTGACACACCGTACATACCGCTCGCGTCCCGGCAGGTTGGCTGAACCTTCCAGGTTGCGCTGCTCGATCACCCGCTCGAGACCCTCCTCTTTCAGGTAGTCGTTGAATTTTTTGGCCTCAAGGGTGATCAGGCTCGGCATGCTGTCGACGGCGATGAGGTGGAACCCGGGCGCGTCGATGCGGAGAGGTTGCCCGGCCGGCTCTGGAGTCAAATCCGTGCGCACCTGCTCGATTCGGTTTTCGCGTCCCTCGGCTGAGTGGAGCGTGAGTGAAACGACCCGCTGTCGGGTGAAGGGACGGATCTCGCCCTTGAAGTCCATGCCGACTTGCAGTTGCAGCTCGAACGTTTCCCCGGAACTCGGACGGAAGGTGGAGGGCTGCAACCAAAATTCATGGGCCGGCAGGCGGCTGATGCCCATGAGAGCGAGGAGACAGAGAAGCGTTTTCATGCGATCGAAATACGGCCGGCAGGCAGAATGGACGGATACGGGTCGGGAAGTGGAAAGATTGACGACAAACGCGGTCCCCGCAAGCGAGGTCCGTCGGCATTAGAACTGCAGTCTGGTGCTGAACTCGGCGCTGATCGGATCGGCGAGGCGTCGCATCGTGGTCCCGGCGACGGGCTCGTACTCCTCGTCGAGCAGATTGCGGCCGCGCAGGGTGAAGCTCCATTGCTTCCACGCATAACTGGCGGAGACATCCACCGTGGTGTACGATTTGGCGATGACGCTGTTGTTGGTATTGCCGAAACGGTCGCTGACATAACGCGGTCCGCCGCTCACCGTCAGTCCGTTGGACAGGCGTTTGGAAAGGAAGACATTCGCCACCCACCCGGGTACATTGGACGGCCGCCTGCCCTGACGCGAAATCACTCCCGTGCCGAGGTTCTCGTTGAAGTCCTCGTAGGCGGCATCGGTGAAGGCGACATTGCCCTCCAGCCGCCAGCCGTGCGCCGGGCTGAGCGCGATGGCGGCTTCGACCCCTTGGGATGTCTGGGCTGCGATCTGCTGGCTGATTCGCACGCCGGTGACGGGATCGAGGGTTGAGGACAGGAGGTCGTTCTTCTCGATATCGAAGAGCGCGAGCGTAAAGTCGGCGCGACCCTCGAGGAGGGAACCCTTGAGTCCGACCTCGATCTGGCGCCCCTTCTGGAGCGCGAAGTCCGCCTGGGCGGAGTTGAGCCCGACCAATTGCGAAACCGGCTCGGCCGCGGTGCTGACCGACGCGTAAGCGTTGAGGGACGGCGTGGCAGCGTAGACGACGCCAAAACGGCCGGTCCAGGGTCGATAGCCCTTCCTGAAGGTCGAAAAGACGGTGGCGGGGGTCACAGTCGGGTTCCGGAGCGTGTCACGCTGGAGCGCGATATGATCGTACCGCAGCCCCCCGACGAGCTTGACCGCGGACGTAAGGTCGAGCGTCGCCTCGCTGAAGAAGGCATGGGTCTCAACGACGATCCGGGAGGTCTTTTGGAAGCGTGCGGCCGGACCGTATCCGACATCTGGATTGATAAGCGAAACGCCCGGCAGGACGGTCGGCACCCCGCCCGGCGTGCCGCCGCGAGTCTGATCGTTGCGCTCGATACTGCCACCGATGAGCACGCGGGCGGGCCGTCCCAGCAACTCGCCCTTCCACCCCAGGTCGGTGCGGTTGCCCAAGAGCAGGTCGTCGCGATAGATGTGAAGAAATGACGAGCGGGCGACGAGGCGGGTGACCGGATTCCAGAGGTTCGTCTCAAGGTTGCGCCACTTCAGCAGCTGGGTGGCC
>JBBQML010000712.1:0-3221 GCA_038328885.1 Verrucomicrobiota bacterium
CCCGCCGCTGCCCGCACGGTCGACCACCTGGTCCGGAACCTCACCGAACTGGAGCGCACCCAGCACCCTGCCCCGGCGGCCGAACTGCGCGCCACCCGCGGGGTCTCGATTTAAACACCCCTATGTTTGATCGCGCTCCCAACGGTCACTTCGTACGCGACCTCCTGGTCTTCACGCAATTACGGCGGGGCGGGTATATCTCCAAGGGATTCATCCTGGAGGCGCCCGACCTGAGCAATAGCCCGGTTAGCGATCTCAACGAGTTCCAGGATCAGCTCTGCCTGCTCCTCGGTTCCCTCCACGAAGGCCAGCGCCTCCAGGTCCAGTACTACTGCGACTCCGATTACCGGGCCGAACTGCTCCGCTACCAAGCCGAGACCGAGCGGTTCACCAATCCCTGGCCGCGGAGGAACCGCAACGAACGGTTCACCCGCTACTGGCAGGCAGTCCAGGAGCGCAAACTCCGTCGCCAACGGGTGGTCCTCTACGTCTCGCGGGCGTTGGAGAATGCTCCCAGGGCTTTCCATTCCTCGGGCGCGAGAGCGGACTATTACCGCGTCCTGCTCGACCAGTTGGAGACCGAGTTCCAGCAGGTCGGCCAGCTCCTGTCCGAGATCTTCGCCGGTTCCAACGCGCGGGTGATCCCGATGACCGATCTGGACCACTTCCGGCACTACAAGCGTTTCCTCAACCCGTCCCTGAGCAGCCGGGTCGACTTCGATCCAGCGGACGGGTTTGCGCCCGAACTCTCCATCCAGGAGAACACCTGGCACAGCGAGGGAGTGGGCCTCCGGGACATCGGGTTCCGCATGGATGGCCATTACCACAGCGTGATCGTCCTCACCCGCTGTCCCCGCACCACGTTCCCCGGGATCATCCAGCGGCTCACCGGACTCCGGCTGCTGGACTACACCATCACGGTCAATGTCGACCCCCTGCCCGTATCCTCCGAGATCTTCAAGGAGGAGAAGGAGCACGAGCGGGTCGCGGGCGACTACGCCTCGGAGAAGAAGATCTCCCTCCTCACCGTGATGGAGAAGAAGCAGCGCAAGATCGCGGCCCTCATGCAGGGCCAGTCGATCCCGTTCCGGGCCCTCTTCGTGATCCGCGTCTGGGACCAGAACCTGGACGAGCTCACCGCGAAGACGGGTGCCATCAAAAATGCAATTGGCGCCATGAACGCCGCCCAGTACTTCGAGAGCAACCTCCCGGCGACCTCGAAGAACCTGTTCTTCCAGACCTGGCCGGGCTGGACCTGGGGCCGGTACGAGCACCGCAAACTCTATGCGGAGCACCGCTACCTGGCGGACATGCTGCCGGTGACGAGCACCTTCACCGGTCACCTCGCCACCGCCGAGGCCATCTATGAGGGAGCGGCGAACAACCTGGTGGGGATCTCCACCTTCTCCGCCGGTTCGGAGTCGGCCTCCCCCCAGCACGCGGTCCTCCTGGGCATGTCCGGCGCCGGCAAGTCGGTTACCGTATGCGATCTCCTGACGCAGACCGAAGGGTACTTCGGCTACACCGTGATCATCGAGGAGGGCCTGAGTTACGGGATCTACACCGCCACCGTCGAAGAAGGGGCCCGGCCGATCATCATCCATCCCGATGGCGACCTGACCATCAATTACCTCGACACGAAGGGCCTGCTGCTGACCCCGGACCATCTCTCTGGCGCCACGGCCTTGGTGGCCCGGATGATCGGCACCAGCCAATCCGAGGAGCGGGAGATGTTACGCAAGGCGCAGATCGCCAAGTACATCGGCCTCCTCTACGAGGATTCCTTCCAGGAGTGGTCCAAGCGCCACTACGCCGACCTGCTGGGAATCACCCGGCACGCCTTGGCTCTCCAGAGGTTCCGCGCGGAGCGCATGCCCCCCGGCAGCACCACCCTCGAGGCCTTCGCCGACTTCCGCGATGAGGCGAAGCCTCAACCCTATTTGAAGAGGGAGGGCCCTGAACGCAGGGACCTGGGGCAGTTCTTTAACGCTTGGGGACAGGATTACCTCGCCCAGTTCAGCGAGCCCGAGGTTCTGCGGTTCCTGAAGGACCCAGGCACGAGCAAGGCGGTCCGGAACTTGGCCTTCGCGTACTTCCGCCCGCCGGAGTTCCCGACGCACCGCATGCTCCAGGAGTTTATGTCGCTTGATCCGCCTTCAGAACGGGCGTGGCGACGGCTGCCGCGCAGCAGTTGGACAATGCCCGTCACCTCGTCGGACCCGCAGGACGCGAACGGCACGATCTGGAGACGGAGCTGGCGAGCGCAGCGGCAGCGTTTGAAACGGTAAAGGTGCTGCGAGAGTGGTTCGGCACCCGGGCCGAGACCCACGCCAGCGGGGCCACCGCCTACGTCCTCCAGTTGGCCTCGAAAAGCCCGTCACTTGGACTGCCGACCTCCCGGAGGGCACCGCCAACTTCAAGGAGCAGCCCTACCTCCTGGCGCAGGAACTCGACCTTGCGACCTGCCCGGAGATTGCCGTGACGATCCAGAAGCGGGCGCAACGGACGGCCGCGCCGACCAATCTCCGCGTCTTCGAGGACGGCGCCCACCCGACCTACACGACCGGGCAGGACATCATCGTCAACTGGACCCCAACCAGCGAGCTGCGTTTCGGGTTCAACGTCACGCAGAACCTCGAATGCCGAGCCGACGCCACCGTTCTCCAGGTCCTGACGATCGCCGGGGTGCTGAAGGGCGAAATCGCCTTCGCGGGCAACACCGGCCCCACGACGATCCCCAACACCCAACTCGTGGCCCTGCTGGGCACCGAGACCGACTTCAAGCTGCGGGCCTTCTACTCGTTGGCCGGCCTTGGCAGCCTCAACTACGACGAGATCACCGTGAGGAAAGCATGAGCACCATCGCCCCTGGACGCCTATTCAACGTCTCCGACGCCGCCAGCTTCGTCGCCCACTCCCAGCAGAACTGGGTCATCGCCTCCGAAGAACTGTTCCCCCGCGTCGCGACCTACCAGAACGGCAGCCCCAACACCCTGAACAGCCCGCCGATCTTCGGGGCGCGGAACATCGCAGACTTCTGGCGCGACCAGAATCGGGCGGAGTTCGTTTGCACCGTGACCGGCACGCCCGGGACTTGGCGGAGGAGAGAAGTGGCGATTTGTCCAATAGTGCAGGTTTGACCCCATTGCCCTCCCGAACAAGGCTGGGTGACCGGCCAGGTACTGGCGGTCGACGGCGGATTGGGCTCGGTCCAGTCCCGC
>JBBQML010000713.1:0-3216 GCA_038328885.1 Verrucomicrobiota bacterium
GCACCGGCGAGATCTCGCGTCCGGGCGAGCTTTTCGACGACGACCAGTTGGTAGGCGAGCACGGCGAAGCCGCTGGCTCTTCATCGGCAACGACACGGAGCAGGAACGCCGCCGGCTCGTGGTGATGTTATCCGAGGACGAGGGCCGAACCTGGCCCCACCAACGGTACCTGGAGGACGACCCGCCCGGGCCCCTGGCGGGACGCTTCCATTACCCGAGCGTGATCCAGGCCCGCGACGGCACTCTTCACGCCACCTATAGCCAGCACCTGAGCACCGCCCGGGATCTCCCGAAGGACGCCGAGGGCAAGCCGGCCCATAGCTCGATCAAGCATGTGCACTTCAACATCGACTGGATCCTCGCCCCCGCCGACGCCCCCAGCGCCGCGCCGTAATCAGGGCGGGGTCGGCCTTGTCCCGTAGCCGCCGTGGTCACACGGCGCTGCTACTCAACACACGCGCACGACCTCCAGGCCGAGCAAGCGCCCGAGCTTGTCCAACTTGGTCGCCAGATGGCCCACGCCCACCGCGCAATGGTGCGCAGGCCCCTGCTCGTTCCAGCGCTCCACAAACCGCCGGGCCCCGAGGGCAAACCGGTAGCGGCTGTTCGTGTTGCCGATCTCGAGGATGGCGCCCGGCACCGATTCCGCCTCCGCCACCAGCAGCTTCAACCGCCCATCCACCGTCTGCACCACCGAGAGCAGCGTCACCGGCCCATGCTTCACGCTCATCTCGACCGAAAGCCCGCGGCCGACCTTGCCGTGGTAAACCTGCAGCGGCCGCACCTTCGTCCGGCCCTCCGCAATGGCGATGTGCCCCGGGCCGTCATGGCCCATCAGCACGACGTCGTCGTTGAAATCCATCGCGTAGTACTCCGTGAACGACCCCCCGGCCCCGAACGCGTCCATGATCTTCATCGCCTGGGCATTCTTGATCTCGAGTTCGCCGGCGACCGGAATGCCCCGCGCCGTGAGCAGCGAGTTGCCCAGGATGATCGAGCTGATGGCATCCTCGTTCGCCGGGTTGCCTGTCCCCATGTAGTAGTACGCCATCGACCCCAGATCATGCGCCGCCACGAGACGGTCCAGAGCCACCGAAGTCCGGGCGGCGCGCGCCAACTCCGACGGCGCACAATCCCGCTGCACGTCGAACACCCTCCGGAATTCGGCGACGCGCGCCCGGATGTCCCGCGCCGTCACCCGCGTGCGCAGGTCGGCGAGCTCGTCCACTTCGAGAATCTCGATGTGGCCTCCGAGTTGGGCGCAGTGCTGCGTGAGGTCCGAGTAGATGTCCAGCATCCCGCCGTAATAGTGCCCCATCACGCCCAGGCGGTTGTGCTCCATCACCCCGGCCACCCGCGCCGCCTCGATCCATTCGTCGACCTCCCGCCAGCAGGGCGGGTCGTCCTGCAACATGCCGGTCACCTGATGGAACGGGATGCGCGCGCGATGGAAGACATTGGCGATCTCGGGGACGGGGCAGGCCCCGCAGTGCGCCAGCCACTCACCCGTCATGCGCGTGCGGTCACCCATCCGGTTGAAACTCGCGTAATCGATCGCCGGAGCGGGCTGGAGGTTCAGGAGGATCACCGGCACCCGGGCGCGCCGAACCGCCGGCAGGACCGTCGAGGACAGCGCATAGGTGGTGACGTGCAGGAAGATCAGGTCGACGTCCGCGGCACGCAGCCGATGGCCCGCCTCGAAAGCCTTGGGCGGGGAATCGACGAGCCCGAGGTTCACGACCTCGATGCCCGGGCGTCGCAGTTTCGACTCGACCACCCCGAGGTAACCCTCGAGGCGCTCCTTGAGGCCCGCAAACTGAGGCCAGTAGGCATCCAGGCCGATGCCGAAGAGTCCGATCTTGGTGGTTTGCATGGCTGAGGGTTCCGCAAACGGATCGACCATCCACCGCCGTCGCCGTGGAACGGGCCGGATTCAGCATCCGAAACCGCCCGGATGCCAGTTCCGATCCCCGCAGTTCCGATCCCCGCTGGCGCAACCGCGGCCAACGAGCCGGAACCCGGAGGACAGACCGCGAAAAGCGCGAACCACACGAAAGCCGGAGGTCGGAGCAAGGCCGATCACCTCGGGCACCAAGGGCTGCACGTCCGCGCCAACCCCGGGGGAGAGGGAATCCCACGTGACCCGCGCCGGGCGACGCGCTAAGACGGCGGGGCCATGCAACTCAAGGTCACGTACTACCTCGAGATCATCTCCTCCTGGTGCTACTGGGCGGAGCCGTTGTGGGCGGAGTTGCAGCGGCGCTACGCGGCGACCGCGGCGTTCGAGTGGCGCATCGCCCTCATGGACCCCAGCGGCCTCCCCAAATCCCAGGGACAGGAGGACTGGTTCTATCGCCGCAGCGGGACCCTGGTGCGATCGTCCTTCATGCTCAACGGGTCCTGGCTCGAACCGGGACTCGGCGAATACCTCGCCCCGAACGCCCTGGCCGAGGCCGGACGCGACCTGGGGTTCACGGACGACCGCCTCCGCCTGGCCCTGTCGCATGCCGCGATCCGGGAAGGCCGCAAAGTCGGGCGCTGGGAGGTCGCCGCCGAAGTCGCCGCCACCGTGACCGGCCATCCCGCCGACCGTCTGCTGGCGCTGGCGAGGCGACCCGAGATCGAGCATCGACTCCGCAGCAGCACCGCAACATTCCATGCCCTGCAGGTCACCCAGCGACCCACGTTCGTGATCGAGGATGCCATCGGCGACCGCGCGGTGTTCTCGGGTCTGGTGCAACCAGAACCGCTGGTGGCGACCTGCGATGCAATGCTGCGCGACTGCGCGGGTTACGCGTCCTGGAAGGCTCATTTCGGCGACCCACCGGAGGACTAACTCTGGAGGATGAACATCCCCTCGGCTGCGACTGTCCCCACTGCGGCGGGCAAATCGAGTTTCCGCCCGAATGGGCCGGCGCCGGGGTGGATTGCCCGCACTGCGGTTCCCCTGTGAATCTGGTAGAACCGGAGGTGCCGCCCGTGGGGCACGCCGCGCCCGGTGCGCCCACCGCGCTCTCCGCGGCGGACATCGCCGCGGCCTTTTCCGGCCGGGTCCCGCCGCGCCGCCCCACCCTGGGCTATCGCGCCGCCGTGGCGGTGGTCAGCGTCGCGGTGCTGGTCCTTCCGGTACTCTACCTGGGCCTGATCGGGGGGCTGGCCTGGTTCGTGGTCCGGTTCGCGGTCGGGTGGTTCGAGTGGGCGCATCGGGTCACCGGC
>JBBQML010000714.1:0-3213 GCA_038328885.1 Verrucomicrobiota bacterium
ACAAGACCAAGGAGCTCCTCAAGGTGATCTCCCCCCTGGGGGTCCTCGATGGGTCGGTGCTCATCGTGGCCGTGAACGATAGGAATCTGCTGCTGGCAGCCGGAAACGTGCCGAATGTCAAGGTCGCGACCGGCGAGGACATCAATACCTACCAGGTACTGTGGCCCGACAAGCTGGTCTTTACCGAGGAGGCCTTTCGCCGCCTGGAAGCCCGCCTGGCCATAAAGGAGGTCGCATGACCATTTATGACGTCGTAAAGACCGTCCGCCTGACGGAGAAGGGGACGGCGCTCTCGGCCAAGTTCAACCGCTACACCGTGGTCGCCGACCGTCGCGCGAACAAGGTCCAGATCCGGCAGGCCGTGGAGCAGTTGTTCAATGTCAAAGTGTTGCGGGTGAACACGATGAATGTGCGCGGGAAGTTGCGCCGCCAGTCCACGTCCGCCGCCGGGAGGGACCAGAACTGGAAAAAGGCGATCGTGACCCTGAAGGACGGCGATAAAATCCAGCTTACCTGACGTATGCCGGTAAAGACTTACAGACCCCTGACGCCATCGCGGCGCTTTTACACCGTCTCCTCATTCGCGGAGATCACCAAGAGCCGGCCGGAGAAGTCGCTGGTGGTCACCCGCAAGAAGACGGGTGGCCGCAATACCCACGGCCGGGTGACCGCTCGCGGCATCGGCGGTGGCCACAAGCAGAAGATCCGACTCGTGGACTTCAAGCGCCGCAAGATGGGCATGGACGCGATGGTGGTCGGGATCGAGTACGACCCCTGCCGCTCGGCCCGCATCGCCCTGGTGCAGTACACCGACGGCGAGAAGCGATACATTCTTGCGCCGGACGGGCTGCTGGTCGGCCGCAAAGTCCGCAACGGAGCGGATGCGCCGCCCGAGGTGGGAAATTCGCTCCCGCTCCGCCTGGTGCCGGTGGGTTCGAGCGTGCATGCCGTGGAACTGGTCCCCGGCCGCGGAGCCCAGATCGTGCGCGCCGCGGGTGGGGCGGCGACATTGATGTCGCGCGACGGGGACTTTGCCCAGTTGCGCCTCCCCTCCGGGGAGATTCGGAGGGTGCACGGCGAGTGCATGGCCGCCATTGGGCAGGTGGGCAACCTCGAACATGAGAACATCATCAAGGGGAAGGCGGGCCGGTCCCGCTGGCTTGGGAAGCGCCCGATCACCCGCGGGGTCGCTCGGAATCCGGTCGATCACCCGAATGGTGGCGGCCAGGGAAAATCCAAGGGTGGTGGCGGGTGGCAGCAACTCACGTCGCCTTGGGGACTTCTCGCCAAGGGTTTCAAGACGCGCCAAAAATTTAAATCCTCCGACCGGTTCATTGTGCTGCGGCGCGATGGGCGTCCGCCGAAGGTGAAGTAAACCTCAACACGCTGAACGGTCATGGGACGCTCAATCAAAAAGGGTCCGTTTGTCGACCTGCACCTGATGGACAAGGTGCGCAAGATGAACACCAGCGGGCTGAAGAAGCCCATCAAGACGTGGTCGCGCCGCTCGATGATCACGCCCGAGTTCGTGGGGAACACCGTTCAGGTACACAACGGCAAGATCTTCATCGCGGTCTTTGTCACCGAGAATATGGTCGGCCACCGATTGGGTGAGTTCTCCCTGACGCGAACCTTCAAGAAGCATGGCGCGCACACCGCCAAGGCGGAGGCCAAGTAGCCATGGAAGTCAAAGCCATCACCCGCAACATCCGGATGTCCGCGCAGAAAATGCGCGAGGTCACCCGCCAGATCCATGGTCTGAACGCCGTCGTGGCGCAGGCCGTGCTCGAGGCCGTGCCGCGGAAGTCGGCATTCTGGGTGCGCAAGACCCTCAAATCGGCCATCGCAAACGCCGAGAACAACAAGAATCTCCGCGCGGAAACCCTGCGCATCAAGGCGGCCCTGACGGGTACGGGCCGGACGATCAAGCGCTTCATCCCGAAGGCCCGCGGTTCCGCGGGCCCGATCCTGAAGCGGAGCTGCAACGTGACGATTGTGCTGAGCGACGAATAGGCTGCCTATGGGCCAGAAAACGAATCCAATCGGGCTGCGGGTTGCCGTCAACAAGGACTGGCAGTCGAAGTGGTTCTCCGGGAAGAAGGACTTCGGCAGGCTTCTGGTCGAGGACGCCGACATCCGGCGTCTCTTGAAGAAGCGACTCGAGGGGGCCTCGGTCCCTCGCATCGCCATCGAGCGGGCGGCGAGCCGTTGCCGAATCACCATTTTCACCGCACGCCCGGGCGTTGTCATCGGCCGCAAAGGCGCCGAGATCGACAAGATCAAGGAGGACCTCTCCAAGATGACCGGCAAGGAGGTCTACGTGGAAATCCAGGAGGTCAAACAGCCGGAGACCGACCCCCAGCTCGTCGCGGAAAATGTAGCTCTTCAGCTGGAGCGACGGATTTCCTTCCGCCGGGCGATGAAGAAGGCCCTCCAACTGGCAATGGACATGGGTGCCGAGGGCATCAAGCTGCGCTGCGCAGGTCGTCTGGGCGGCTCCGAGTTGGCCCGGGTGGAGACCTACCATCAGGGCCGGGTCCCGCTCCATACGCTCCGAGCGAACATCGAGTACGGCTTTGCCGAGGCGCGAACCGTCTATGGAAAGCTCGGCATCAAGTGCTGGATTTGCCGGGGTGAGCGCAAGCCGGATAAGGCGCAGCGCCCACCGGCTCCCGGCACCGTGTCGGGCTTGACTGCGCCGAGTGGGGCAGCGCTGCCGGCGATGGCTCCGTTCGGCGCACGCGAGTAAGCGACCTCACCGTTCCCAAAGATAAACAGGCTTATGGCTTTGATGCCCGCACGGGTAAAGTATCGGAAGATGCAGCGCGGATGCCGCGCCGGAATCGCCACTCGCTGCAACGCGGTGGCGTTCGGCGAATACGGCCTCCAGGCGTTGGAGCGCTGCTGGATGGATACCAAGCAGATCGAGGCGGCACGTGTCGCCATCACGCGGCACATGAAACGCCGCGGAAAAATGTGGATTCGCATCTTTCCCGACAAGTCCTACACCAAGAAACCACTGGAGGTTCGAATGGGTACGGGCAAAGGCGGCGTGGAGTCCTGGGTCGCCGTGATCAAGCCGGCTACCGTCCTGTTCGAAGTGGACGGAGTGCCGGAAGCCCTGGCCCGGGAGGCCATGAGGCTGGCGGCCAACAAGCTGCCGATCCGCACCCGCTTCATCTCCCGGCATCACCTTGGCTGAAGCCTCACCGG
>JBBQML010000715.1:0-3211 GCA_038328885.1 Verrucomicrobiota bacterium
ACTGTTGGGCGGCTACTGGGCGGCGTTGACCTTCATCCCGGTCCCGGGCTTCGGGCCTGGCGATTTTGCGGAGGGTCACAACCTGACCAACTGGATCGACCTCCACTTCCTGCCCGGGCATCGACATGACGTGACCCACGACCCCGAGGGGATTCTCAGCACGTTCCCGGCGGTCGCCTCGTGCCTCCTGGGTGCGCTCGCCGGCCTGCTGCTGCAGGACCCGTCCCGCAGCGGCGACCGCAAGAGCGCGCTCCTGGCCGCGGCAGGCCTCGGCGCGCTGGTCCTGGGTTACGCCTGGAGTTACCAGTTTCCCCTCGTGAAGAAGCTCTGGACCTCCTCCTTCGTGCTCGTCGCCGGCGGCTGGAGCGCCCTGCTGCTCGCCCTCTTCTACTACGTCATCGACGTGCGCCGGATCCGGGGCTGGGCCGTGCCGTTCACCTGGATCGGCACCAATGCGCTCACCATCTACCTGGTGAGCAGACTCGTGGACTTCGACGCCCTTTCCGCGCGCTTCCTGGGGGGCCCGGTCGCGGCCTGGTTCGACGGCGTGATGCCCCACCTCGGTGCCGTGATCATTGCCTGCTTCGGCCTGGCACTCTGCTTCGTGTTCTGCCGGTTCCTGTACCGACGACAGCTTTTCCTCCGGCTCTGATCTGGTCTACGCTGCGGCATGCGCCCGCCGAGCCCGTCCGCTCCGCCCGACCCCCGAACCGCGCCCGCCCGGGCTTGGTTGCCCCCCGGCGCCGTCTGCCTGCTCGCGGGCCTGCTCGCGGGCCACGCGGCCGCAGTGGAGGATGCGCCGGACCCGGCACCCGAGTGGATCTGGTCCGCGCCGGCAACCGCCCCGGTAGCCGCACCGTCCACCGGAGCCCCCCCCGCACCGGAAGTCCGGTGGTTCCGCCAGACGTTCCGCACCCCGCCCTACACCTGGAACGCGCGCCTTACCGTGGCCGCCGACGACCGCGCCGAGGTCTTTCTCAACGGCAAGCCCGTGGTCACCTGCCACCAGCCCGGCGAACCCGCTCGCGCCGAGGTTTCGATGAACCTCAACCAGGGTGAGAACGTCCTCGCCGCAAGGGCGGTGAACGCGGCCGGCGCGGCGGGCCTGCTGATCCATCTCAACCTCGGGGGGACCGAGACCCGCCAAGTGGTCAGCGACACCTCGTGGCGGGTAACGGACCGCGAGGTGCCCGGCTGGAACTCCGTGGGGTTCGACGCCTCTGACTGGACCCAGGCCACCCGCCTCGGCCCCCTCGGCTTCCCCCCCGGGGACGAGGTGCTCCTCCGCGCTTCCGCCACGCCCGCGGAGTCCTTGAGGCTTCTGCCCGGATTCCGGGCTGAGCTGCTGCGTTCGGCAGGTCCCGGGGAAGGTTCCTGGGTCTGCCTCGCCTTCGATGACCGCGGCCGCCTCTACGTTTCCCCCGAAGGCGACGCCAAACCGCTCCTGCGGTTCACCCTCGATGCCGGGGGGCGGATCACCCACAGCGAACCTCTCCCGGCGCCGATCCGCTTCGCCATGGGCCTCCTGTTCGCACACGGCAGCCTGTACGCCAACGGACTCGGCCCCAGCGGCGCCGGCCTTTACCGGCTGACGGATGCCAATCGCAACGACCAACTCGAGGCCGACGAAATGCGGTTGCTCAAGAGCTTCCGGGGCGGCGGCGAGCACGGTTACCACGCGCTCGCCCTCGGGCCGGAGGGCCGTATCTACGTGCTCAACGGGAACATGACCAAGCCACCGGAGGGGTTGTCGGCCAACTCGCCCCACCGCCACTACGCCGAGGACGTCCTCTCCCTCAACCCGGACGAGACAACCCGCGCCGGAGGGGCCCTCGTCCCAGGCTGCCAGATCCTGCGCACGGATCCCGAGGGCCGGGATTGGGAACTCGTGGCCGCCGGCATGCGCAACGCCTACGACTTCGACTTCAGCCCCGAAGGGGAGTTGTTCTCGTTCGACAGCGACAACGAGTGGGACTGGGGAACGCCCTGGTACCGCGCCACCCGGCTCTACCACTGCGTTTCCGGGGCGGAAATGGGCTGGCGGGATGGCACCCGGGCCTGGGCCGACCACTACCCGGATATGATCCCGGCGGTGCTGGACGTCGGCCTCGGCTCGCCCTGCGGTGTCAAATTCGGCACCCGCGCCCGCTTCCCCGAACCCTATCGCCGCGCCCTCTTCCTGCAGGACTGGTCCTACGGCCGGATCCTCGCCGTCCACCTCGAACCCCACGGCGCAACCTACCGCGGAACCTTCGAGGAGTTCCTCAAGGGTCAACCGCTCAACCTCACCTCGATGACTTTCGGACCCGACGGCGCGATGTACTTCATCACCGGCGGCCGTGGCACGCAGTCGGGGCTCTACCGCGTCACCCACCCCGAAAGCCAGGACTCGACCCCGCTGCCGCCGTTGGCTCCCGCCCCCGCCGGCCCCGCGCGTACCGCCCGGGAACAGCGACGCCAACTCGAGAAGTTCCACGGCCGCCCGGACCCGGGCGCGGTGGACTTCCTCTGGCCGCATCTGGGGAGTGGCGACCGTTCGCTGCGCTACGCCGCAAGGATCGCCCTCGAATCCCAGGAGCTCTCCGGCTGGCTGCCACGCCTCACCCAGGAGAGCAACGCGAGCATCGCCCTGAACGGCCTGCTGAGCCTCGCCCGCGTCGGCCCCACCGAAACCCAGCCCACCCTCCTCCGCCAGCTCGCCCGGTTCCCCCTCGGCAGCCTCGATGAGGACCATCGCCTGCTGAAGCTGCGCGTCATCCAACTGAGCTTCCTCCGCCAGGGTCGCCCGGCCGACGCGCTCGTCCGCCTGGCCATCGAGAAGCTGTCGCCGCGCTACCCCGCCCCGGGTTGGGCCGAGAACCGCGAGCTCGCCCGGCTCCTCCTCTGGCTCGAGGCGCCCGGCACCGTCTCCCGCACCCTTGATCTCCTGGAGAAAGCACCCTCCCAGGAGCAGCAGATCCACTACGTCGCGCAACTCCGCCGAGCACGCGTCGACTGGAGCCCCGGTGACCGCCAACGCTACCTGTCCTGGTGGGCGCACCCCCGCGACCACCTCCAGCGCCCCGGCTCCGTGCTGCACTGGTTTCACGACGTCGGTCGGGAATACGTCGACGGCGCCAACCTCGATCGACACCTCGAATCGTTCCGGCGGGACGCCATCGCCGCGCTCCCCGAGACGGAGCGCGCCTCCTTGCAGGCCGTGATCGACACC
>JBBQML010000716.1:0-3208 GCA_038328885.1 Verrucomicrobiota bacterium
ACGGGGATGGTGGCATACGGCCCAACCGGCCCCGACACCGGGCTGCGCAGATACACGAACGGCACGCCGGTCCACGCCCAGTAGCGCGCGTACTCGAGGTGCCGCGGCTCGCCCGTCAACTGGTAGCCCAGGGTGTAGGCACGCACGAGGTGCGCGGCGGCCAGGATGTCGGGCGTGTGCAGGGGCACTTCCCAGGTTTGCGCCCCGCGCGGCACCCCGCCCCGGAATTTGTCGAGCGCCCGGAGTTGGCGGAGGCCCGTCTCGATCAACGCCCGGTCACCGCTGAACGCCGCCAGTTCCAGGACCGAAGCCACCACTTGCGCCGTCAGTCCATTCGCTTCGTTGGTCCAATGCGTCCGACCGTAATCCGGCCCCCCGCCCGAGCGGACGTACCGAATGGTGCCGTTGGGATCAAACCGGCCGAGCAGGCTCCGTCCCTGTTGCGCGGCAGAGGTGAGATTGCCTGCAAGGTCTCCGTAGACCAGCGGCGCCACCGGCGGGCGAACGTGCCCGATGCCCGCGTTGACTCGCTGAGCGGAGGGCACCCGGGCCAAAGCCGACGCCGACGCCATCCGCAGGCGCTCGGCCAGCGGATCGCCCGCGAGGCGGCCCGCCAACCAGTCCATGTAATAGGCCGCGTCGAGAGCCGGCCCGGCCGTGAAGCTGCCCGGCACCGCGTGCTTGAAGAGGTCGCCCACCCGGATTTGGGAGTCCAGCCAACCCCGCGCGCCGAGCCTCCAGAAATCCTCCGCCGTGGTGCCGGTGGCTGGGACCCCCGGCAATCCGCGCAGCGCCACAAAATGCTGCACCGCCGGCACGGCGTCGTCCCCCGTCCCCCCGATCAGCCGGGCCCGGGCCACCAGCGGAACCCCCGCCCGCATCGGGAACGAATCGTAGGGAACCAGGCTCCCCTCCTCCCGGTTCAACCCGTCAGAACCGGGCCAGACCAGCCCCATCACATCACCGCCGGAGCGGAAAATGCGGTCGGGCGAGTCGAAGAGGATCGAGAGTTCCGGCCTCATGTCCCAGGTGAGCCCGAGGTAGCGCCCCGCCCGGACCACCACCGCGAGCGGGAAGGTGAGCTTCGCCGTGTCGGTCATCTGCCGGCGCGCCTGCGGCCCTTCGAGGTCGGCCTCGGAGCTGCTCGGCTCGTTGTCGAGGTGCTCCACACCCGCCAGCAGGGCCTGCTGCTTGTTGGTCCCGCCCGCCCCCGGCCCCCCGGCCAGCAGTAGCAGCGGGCTCAAGTGCAACAGATCCCGGTCGCGGTCCACCGCCACGGTCGTCTCCACCGACAAAGTCCCGGGAGGCTCAGCCGCACCCCCCGGAGTGAACCGCTGCTGAAACGTCCAGTTCGCGCCATCCGGATCCGTCGCCTTCAAGAAAACGAGGAGCCCACCCGGGACGGGCGTGGCGACGGACCCCGCACCCCCGGCAAACCCCCACCATCGCGGCGCCCCAGCCTGTACGTATCCCAGCAGCGGACGGTCATGCCCAAACCCAACCAACTGCCCGCCGACGGACAGGGTGAAGCCCCCGAAGCGGTCGGAGCTGTGCGTCAGCGTCAGGGGACCCGAGGTGACCGTGGGGTCGGCCGCCGTAGTCTCCACCCGCCCAGGCGTGGGCCAGTCGGGTGACGCAAACTGGACGCGCTCGTCGAACCAGATCCGTTCGAAGGTGCAAGTCCCACTCTCCCCGGGCGGATCCACCCGCAGCTGGTACCCGGTCCCCAGCGCTGCCAGGGGCACCCGAACCGTGACCCACTGACCGGATGGCACCGAAAAGCGCACCGAGTTCGGCTCCGTCGGCGCGCTCGTCGCCCTGTGGTAGAAGACCTGGGCGGTGCCCGCCGAGTCGCTCCGGAGGCGAACGTTCAACCACAACATCACCCCCGCCGGGTAATCACGCGTCGGTCCCGCAAAATACGGATCGCTCCCCGACACCTGCACCAGGAGTCCCGCCGCCGTGGCCTCGAGCCGCCCGATGTCATTCAGCGGCCGCCAACGAGGAGGTTCGGCCGGATTCCTGAAATCAAACGCCGGCAGCGCCGCCCCGCGAGCCCCAGCAAGCCCCACCACCAACCAGCCGAACACCCCCGCCCATCTAACCGCGTTGACGGCTTTCAATCCTTGAAGAAGCCCCACCCCGCAGGCGACGGCAAGCCCGGCGTGACCACCGCGCCATCCCCCAACGGAACCACCCCCCGCGGACCGAAGAAATCCCTTGTGAAACATTTCACAACGGGCCATTTTTCGCGCCCTCGCTGGACGGGCGTACGGGAAACCCTGTGTTTTCCTGTCCCTTTCTCGTTCGGCGATGACCAATCACGATCCATGCGCGAGTTGCGAACGTTCTTGATGTTCTGCTGCCTGCTCTGTCTGCCCTTGCTGGCCCGGGGCGCAGGCGCCATGCACGGCGAGGGCGTCGCGGCCACCGCGGCCCACGCCGCCACCGCGGCCCACGCCGCGGGTGCCCCGAGCGGTCTCCCCTCCGCCGCGCCGCACGTCGCGGAGTTTGGTTTCTTCAAGATCACAAACTCCATGGTGGTCACCTGGATCGTGGCCGTGCTGCTGATCGCGTTCGCCCAGTTCGCCACCCGGAACCTCCAGTCGATTCCCCAAGGGGCACAGAATTTCTTGGAATGGCTGGTCGAGGGGTTGCACGATTTTCTCGAGGGCATTGTCGGGGCTGACCTCGTCAAGCGGACGTTCTGGTTCTTCGCCACCCTCTTCATCTTCATCCTGAGCAGCAACTGGTTTGGCCTGATCCCCGGCGTCGGCACGATTGGCTGGGGTCACCCGGATGCTTCCGGCGCCCTGCACCACCTCAGCGAACCCTTGTTCCGCGGCGTGAATGCCGACCTGAACATGACGCTCGCCATGTCGATGGTGTTCTTCGTGTTCTGGACGATCTGGGCGATCCAGTCCAACGGCGTCGGCGGGTTCGTGCTGCATATCTTCGGCCCCAAAGGCGACACCACCGGCCTGCTCAAGCTGCTGATGATTTTCGTCTTCATGCTCGTGGGCGTGCTCGAGGTGGTCTCGATCCTCTTCCGTCCGGTGTCCCTGAGCTTCCGTCTCTACGGCAACATCTTCGCGGGCGAGAACATGCTGGAAACCATGACCGCCTTGGGCGGCCCGGCCTTCGGGTGGCTGCTCCCGATCCCCTTCTATTTCATGGAACTCCTCGTGGGCTTGGTGCAGGCCCTGGT
>JBBQML010000717.1:0-3195 GCA_038328885.1 Verrucomicrobiota bacterium
CATCTTCGCCTCGCCCTCCGCGGTATCCCGGAACTGCACGAGCACAAACGGGTGGGAGGTGTATTCGTCCGGGTTGTCGGCGGCGCCGGGGTGGAGGTTCACCGGGATGATCGGACCCGGGAGGTTCTGCGGCTGGACCACGGTGCGGAGGCGGTCCTCGGAGCGCAGCCCGGCCAGGTCATAGACGTCCTTCGACGCCAGTCCCTCGAGTTTGGCAGCGTCGTAGATGTAGGGGTTGTAACGCGCCCCGGGGAACATGACGAAGCCCGTACCCAGGCGGGCCCGGTCATAGGACCTGCCCGGGGTGCGGTCGGTGATTCTCTGCCCGATAGTAGCGACGGCACAGCTCCGCCAACGCCTCGTGGCCGCGGGGGGACTCGCTGGATCCCGCGGCCACCACGTCACTCCACAGCGTGGTGCAAAAGCGCGCTTGGTTGGCTTCCCCCGACGCGGGGGGGCCGATCCTGCCATTCACAGCCTGAAGGTTGACCCGCGGGAGTGGCGCTGTCAGCAGTCCTCTGCTCGCGGATCGGATCCGGCGACCCCGGCACGGGGGGCCGTTTCGCAAATTGCCCATTGCCACGACTGCTGATTGCGGGCGGAATGCGTCCCGTTCGGTGCGCTCCGCCGAAGAAAGCGGAGCGCGCCCGCATCCGGGTGCAACGCCACCAGAACGAGATCTGCCGTCCGCGGAGCCAACACCGGAAGGTGTGTGTCCGGGTACGCAACCGGGTACGTCTCCGCAGCTGCGCTGGCATGTTGGTAGCCGTAGTATGAGCAGCAACGCGTCCGCCGCCGCGAACCAAGGCTATCCAGAGTACCGGCTGAACTCGGATCTCGCGCGGTACTGTCTTCCTTCGGCCAGTGGCGATGACGCCAGGCGACTTGCGTGGGCGAACTCGGTCTGCCTGCTGTTCCTGGTGGTGGCCGTTCTTGGTACCCGGCAACCGGTCTTCGTCCTGCGGGAGGCGCCGCCGCCGCCCGAACCGCTTCCCATCGTGCTACTTCCACCACCCGTGGAGTCGGAGAAGGACCCCGCGGAAAAGCCTGAGGAACCCATCGAGGAGGAGGTGCTCGACAATCTCGATGTGCCGAGCGTCGCCCCGGTGCTGGTCGCGGCCCCGCAGGACGTGAATTTTTCCGTCCCGGTCGAAGGCTTTACCGCCATGTCGTCGGATGCGCGGTTCGTGCCGCCGCCCCCGATGGTAATCCCGAAGGCCCCCCCCCCGGACAACCTCCCCAAACTCGAGTTCAGGTCCATCCGATTCGGCGGCAGGGAGTTCCGCAAACAGCCTCCCCCCAACTACCCCGAGGAGTTCCGACGCAACCGCATTGGGGGCACGGTGGAGGCTCTGATTACCGTGGGCACCAACGGGTTGCCGACGAAGGTCGAGGTGGGCCGGAGTTCCGGTTCTCCGTCACTCGACCGTCACGTGACGGAGTTCATCCGCAAGGAATGGAAGGCCGAGGAGAACGAAGCAGCCAACTACCGGATCGCCATCACCTTCGTGCCCTAGCCGGCCGCCGAGCAACCCTCCAACCCGACCTAGTCCCGGCCGCACCTCCCGCTCCTCAACCCCACGACGGTCCCATTCTCAGCCATGCTCGCCTACACGCTCGTCGAACTGTTCATCAAGGGTGGCCCCATCATGTGGCCCATTCTGGTCGCCGCCCTGGTGGCGGCCGCCGTGGTCGGTGAACGCAGCTTCTGGTGGTGGCGAGAGTCGCGGAAGCGCGAGCCGGCGCGACTGGAGAAGCTGCTGGCCGCCCTCGACAACGGCGATTTCCGTACCGCGGCGCAGCTCTCCAAGGGGTCCGACGACCCCATTATCCGCATGATCTACCACGGCATGAGCCACGTGCACTCGTCCCTCCAGGGCGCCCTCCAAGTGGCTGCCGGGGTGGAACTTCAACGGGCGGGACGCTTCCTCACGGTCATGGACACCCTGGTGACGTTGGCACCGTTGCTGGGGCTGCTGGGGACCGTCACCGGCATCTTCAACTCCTTCACCGGGCTCGGTGACGCCGAACTGGCGGTGCAGAAGGTCTCCGGGGGCATTGGCGAGGCGCTGATCGCCACCGCCGCCGGCCTCGGTATTGCCATCATCGCCTTGATTCCTTTCAACCTCTTCACCGCCAAGCACTCCCGCCTTCAATTCGAGCTCGAGACTGCGGCCACCAACATCGAGGTGATGGTCAATTCGGCCAAGCAGAAGGGCTTCGACACGATGGACTTCCGTCGGGAGGCAACCGCCGCGGACTAGGCGCGCCGCCGGTGGCAACCCCAAGCGGCGTCACGCATGAAAATCGCCTCCCCTGTCGGCCATAAGCGGGCCCGGTTCGAGATCATCCCGCTGATCGACATCATGTTCTTCCTCCTGGCCTCGTTCATGATGGTCAGCCTGACCATGATACGAGTCGAGGCCGTGAGGATGGACCTGCCGACCCCGACCGCCGCCCAGTCGGGCAAGAAGCCCGACATGGTCAACCTGGAGGTCGACAACCTCGGTGATGTTCAGTTGGTCGAGGGCAAGAACCGCCAACGCAAGTCCCTCCCGGACCTTTACTCGTACCTGACGAATCGGTTTGCGGCCAACACCAACCTCCCCGCCTA
This sequence comes from Verrucomicrobiota bacterium, assembly GCA_038328885.1. Lineage (GTDB taxonomy): Bacteria > Verrucomicrobiota > Verrucomicrobiia > Limisphaerales > CAIMTB01 > CAIMTB01. The sequence goes on from JBBQML010000717.1 coordinate 2,615, forward strand.
CATCAAGGGCGACCCGGAGGCGACCCACGGCCAGGTCATCGCCGTGCTGGACACCTGTCGGCGGGCAGGAATCCAAAAGGTGTCCTTCAACATCTCGCTGCCGGCAAAGAAGTAAGGCCCCGCATGAGGTTTGGCTCCCCGATTCCCCGCAAGCACTCCCGCATCGAGATCATCCCGCTGATCGACGTCATGTTCTTCCTGCTGGCCTCGTTCATGATGGTCAGCTTGAACATGTCCAAGCTCAACGCCATCAAGGTGGACGCGCCGTTGGCCGTCACCGGTGACAAGGACATCAAGGCGGACGTTTTCAACATTTCGGTCAACAAGCAGGGGGACCTCTTCATCGGCGAGTCCAACACCACCTTGATGAATCTGGGCACGGTCCTCTCCAACCGCTTCCACGGCGCCGGGACGAACGTCCCGATCTACGTCACCGGCGACCGTGACACCCCGCATGGCACGGTCCTGGCGGTGCTGGACTTGGTTCGCCGGGCCGGTATCCAACGGGTTTCCTTCGCGGTTTCCCCGGAGGGAAAGTGAATGCCTGACGGGGTCCGCTGGAGTGCCTTACCACGGCGGTT
>JBBQML010000718.1:0-3195 GCA_038328885.1 Verrucomicrobiota bacterium
GGCGGTGGCGGAGCCGGTGGTGGTTCCCAGGTAGGTGAGGTTGGGGTTCGAGAAGCGGGCGATGCGGATGCCGGGGGCGTAGGCCATCACCGTGCGGTAGGCGGTGCCGCTGGTGGTGAAATGGGAGCCGTAGGAGTAGGAATAGGCGCCGCCGCCGGCGTTGTCCTCGAGCGCATGGCCGCATCCGAGGTTGTGCCCGATCTCGTGGGCGAGGGTGAGATTCGCATCGGCGTAGTCGTCGAACACGACGGTAAAGCTGTAGCCAAGGAACGAGGCCGCCCCGGCCGGGCTCCAGAGGTAGCCGATACCGGCGTAGTCCCCACCGGGGACGAGGAGGGACACCAGATCGGCATGAAATGTCGTCCGCAGGGCGTGGATCTCGTCCAGGTAACCGTCGCCATTTGCCCGCAACCGGTTCAGGTCGGTGGAGAGACCACCGGATCCCGTATAGCTCACCTGACCGGCGTAAGCCAGGTGCAGCAGGGTCCCGGCTTCGCTGGCGGTGAAGGCGGCGTTCGCGGTGGCGATGGCCGCATTGATCAGGGCGTTGATGCCGGCGGTTCCGCCGTTCTTGGCGGCGCTTTCCGGCGTGTAGACCACCATCAGCTCGATGGTGGTGGTGAGGCCGTCGGACAAGGCCGTCGGCTCGGGAACCGCCGATGGGGGGGCTTCGCCGGTACTGGGCATCGGGTCAGGGTCGGCCTCTGGCGGCACCGAGGCCGGAGCTTGGGCCCTGGCCAGCAGGGGGGGCGTCAGCGGGTCAGCCTCCGGGGGCAGGTTCTCGGGGTCGAGTTCCACCACGCGATGGAGACCGTCGCCTTGGTACCGCACCCGAAACAGCCCTTCCTGGGGGCTGAAAATGGTTCCGGCTACCGCGTCGTCGACGTAGGCCAGGATGACGCGACTGCCGGGTTGCCCGGCGATCTCCGCCTGGATCACTCCCTGGTTGTCCGCGAGGGCTTGATGACCGGTGATCCTGAGGTCGATGGCGCGCCCAGGGGTGAGGCGGAACGACAGGGTCGCCGCGTCCGGGTCGCCCGAGAGGGCCTCCAGGGCCTGGAGGCGGAACTCCGGTTCGAAACGGACGACGGTTTCGCGGAGCACGGGAGACGGGCTGGCGACTGGGCGAGCGAGGGTAGTGTCGCCCGGGTGGGTGGGGAACCGCGAAGGAGCGGGGGCGGGTGGGGGGATCGCGGCTTGAGCCGTGGGGTCATCGGCCGCAGGCCCCCGTACGGAACCCTGGTGGGGGATCGTCGACGACAGGGGGTGGCGGGTGTTCAGGACCACCAGCAGGGAGATGCCGACGCCGCCCAGGCAGAGCAAGGCAAGGAACCGCCTCATGGGCCGGTTATCGGTGCGGAGGACGCCCTACTTGAGGCCCGATTCTGTCCGGCGGGGGGTTAGAATAGTCCGAACTGCTTCACAAGTTCATCGGTGCGGATGCCTTCCGCGATGGCCAGGAGGATTCCGGCCTCGTTCTTCTTGCGGCCGAGGGCTTCCTTGAGGATCGCGTCCTCCTGCCTTTTGGGGATAACCACGATGCCGTCGCAGTCCCCGAAGATCAGATCGTCCTTATGGACGCTGATGCCATCGATGACGATGGTGCGGTTGCGGGAGGTGACCACCCCGCGTTTGCGGGTGTCCTTGCAGTGGTGACCTTTGGCGAACACCGGGAAGCCCATGTGACGCGTGTCGGGCCAGTCGCGGGTGATGCCATCGATGATGGCGCCGACGGCGCCAGCGCGGATGGCGAGGTTGGCGTTGAGTTCGCCGAAGAACGCGCAGTCCGGGGCGCGGTTGGCGACGACCACGATGTCGTTGTTCACGACGTGGTCGTAGAGATTCAGGCTGTCGTAGATCTGTCGGAAGTCCTCGTCGTCGCGGCAGAGGTCGATCTGCATGGTTTTGGCGCGGCCGAGGATTTTCTGTTCCGGGAGGTTCAGCTGGAACTCCCGGGAGAACACGCCTTTGACGCCGAGGTCATCCATCACGTCGGAAAGCAGCGGGCTGGAGAGGGCCAGTCGGATGTTGGCGAACAGGCGGCGTTCCTGTTCGCGGAGCCCCACGGCGACCAGGTGTGCCATCTCGAAATCCGCGGGCCAGTTGACGTCGAGTCCTTCCAGCGGACCGAGTTCCAGGAGGTGCGGGGTATCGCCGAAGCGGCGTTTGAGGGAGAGCGCGGCTTCACGGCGGACGGCGTAGAGCCCCATCGATTCGATGGTCACATCCTCGAGGTCGACGCTGTTCGGGATGTGATCCTGATCGTAGGTGGGGTGGCCGTTGACCCAGCGGTATTGTTTCTCGCGCCGGATGGCGACCACTGAGTCGTGGGTGGGGTCGGATTTGAGGATCGAGATGGCCTTTTCGATGCTCTCGACCTTGATGAAGGGCGAGGTGCAGAGCAGTTGCAGGACGATGTCCGCATCGGTCTGGTTTACCTCATTGAGGAAGAGCTGATGTCCGTCGGTTTTGTTGCTGGCCAGTTCCGGGCTGCGGCGGTGGATCCGGCAGCGGAGGTCGGAGGCTAGTTCCAGGATTTCGTGGGACTCGGTATCCAGCCAGACCTCGTCGATGGAAGGGCAGGCGAGGAGCTTCTTCAGGCTGCGGAGGAAGAGCGGTTCGCCGTCCAGGAGCATGGTGTTCTTGTTCGGAACCCGTTGGCTCGAACCCTTGGCGGGGAGGAAGGCGGCGACTTTCATGGCAGGCGATGGGCGTGGGGTCAGGGTTCTCCGGCCTCGGGGGCAGGGGCCGCCACCGGAGGGAAGTAGGCGCCGGGAGGACGCAGACAGGCGGCCTGGCCGATGAGTTCAACCGCCGAGTCCTGCTCGCCCAAAAGGGAGCGGCAGAGGGCGAGCGCGAGCAGGTTTTCCGCCGACCCGGGGGCGAGTTGGAGGAGTTCCTCGTAGAGTTCAGCGGCTTCCGCGTAGCGACCAAGATCCCGGTTGAGGTCGGCCAGCAACTGGCGGGCGGGCGGGTTCACCGGATCCAGTCGAAGCGCCCGGCCGAGGTAGCCCTCGAAGCTGCGGATGTCATTCAACCGCAGGCACGTTACCGCGAGCAGCACTTGCAGGCCCGCATGGGTGGGGTGGTAGGCCGTGGCGTAACCGTAAGCCCGCCCGGCGTCGCTGTACTCCGCCAGGGCGAAGTGCAGGTGCCCGAGCTCCGTCCACGTCTCCGCGGGGTGGGTCACCGGCC
>JBBQML010000719.1:0-3186 GCA_038328885.1 Verrucomicrobiota bacterium
GCAGCCTGTTCAAAAAGCCCCCGTTGTCTCGTAGTCGCCGTGGTCACACGGCGCCGTCCTTGGCTTTTCGGGGTTCTTTTCGGGGTTCCTTTGCCTTGCTCCCGACGGCTGCCAGACTTTTCCAACGGGCTGCTGGCAGGATCCGATCCGGTCGGCCCCCCAACTTTTTTTCTCCAACCGCCGCGCCCCCCTCTGCTATCCCAGTCGCCCCGTGTCGAACAACGCCCTCGCTGATATCCGCCAAACCCGGCTCGACAAAGCGGCTGCCCTCCGAGCCCGCGGGCTCAACCCGTACCCGTCGACCAGCCGGCGCACCCACTACACCGGCCCGCTCCTCGCCAACTTCACCGAACTGGAAGGCCAGACCGTCACCGTCGCCGGCCGCCTGATGTCCATGCGCGACCAGGGCGCCCTCGCCTTCGCCCACGTCCAGGACCAGACCGGCCGGATCCAATTCTTCCTCCGTCAGAAGACCGTGGCCCTCACCGACGCCACCGCCGGCACGCTCGGGTTTGCCGAGTTGGGGCTGGCCGACCTCGGCGACATCGTCGAGGGCACCGGCAAGCTGATGAAGACCAAGCGCGGCGAGGTCAGCGTGGATGTCGAGCAGTTCCGCGTGCTCACCAAGGCGATCCGCCCCCTGCCCGACCAATGGCACGGACTCAAGGACCGTGAACTGGTCCTGCGGAAGCGCTACCTCGACACCACCCTCGACCTCGCGGCCCGCGACCGGTTCGGCGCGATCGCCCGGATGGTGACCGCCATGCGGGAGTTCCTGAACGCGCGCGGGTTCCTCGAGTTCACCACGCCCGTGGTGCAACCCCAGTACGGCGGCGGCACGGCCAAGCCGTTCAAGACCCATGTCAACGCCCTCGGCGTGGACATGTACCTCGCGATTTCCCACGAACTCTATCTCAAGCGCCTGATCGCCGCCGGCTACGACAAGGTCTACACCATCGGACGTTACTTCCGGAACGAGGGCATCGACCGTTCACATCACCCCGAGTTCTCCATGGTCGAGACCATGACCGCCTACGAGAACTACGAGTACAACATGCAACTGGTGGAGGACCTCTTCCGCCACGTCGCCGTGACCGTCTTCGGACGCACCCAGTTCCAGGTGAAGGGGCACGGCATCGATTTCGCCCCGCCCTGGCGCCGTGTGCGCATGGCCGACGCAGTGAAGGAGCGCACCGGTGTCGATTTCCCAGCCCTCGCGTCCGTGGAGGAGGCCAACGCCCGCCTCACCGAACTCGGCATCCACGAACCCCAGGCCAGCCTCGGGGAGGCCCTGGTGAAGGCCTTCGAGGTCACCGTCGAGCCCACCCTCGTCCAGCCCACCCTGGTCTACGGGCACCCGGTCGAGATCTCACCCCTCGCCAAACCGATGGCCGACGACCCGCGGTTCGTCGAGCGCTTCGAGATCTTCATCGGCGGCATGGAATGCGGCGACAACTGGAGCGAGCAAAACGACCCGGCCCAACTCCTCGACACCTGGCGCGCCGCCTATCGCGAGGCCGACCGCGACGAAGGCAAGTTCCACACGCTGGACTTCGACTTCATCGAGTGCCTGGAGTACGGGCTCCCCCCCACCACCGGCATCGGGCCCGGCGTCGAACGCATGGCGATGATCTTCACCGAGCAGGAGAACATCGACGACGTCATCTTCTTCCCCCTGCTGCGCCCGGTCATCTCCCCGATCAACGCCCAGTTGTACGGCGTCGAGAAGCCGGTCGAACCGGTCCCGCCCGACTGGGACGGGGCGGCCACGGTCACCGTGGAGGAGTTCCGGCAGCTCTGCCGCGACCATGCCCTCGCCCCCCACTCGGCGAGCCTCACGGTCCGAACTGCCGTGCGGATGTGGACCGCCGTCGCGCCGGCGGCGGTCACGCGCTTCACCGCCTATGCGGATGTCGAAGGACTCCTCATGCATGGATCGGTCCGCGTCACCGGGCTCCCCCTCCTCCACGACCAGGCGGTCCCCGAAGTGGCAGCCTCGGATCTGCTGGAGTTCCTCAAGGCCCATTTCCCGGGCATCGACGTGAAGAGCGCCGAGTCGACGAAACTGCTGCCGCGCCCTACGGAACCCCGGCTGGATTCCCCGGCTCTCTGAGGTGGGCGCCACGCCCACGACCCACTAACTCCACCCCAGCAGGCGCCCGCCCTGGTAGGTGAGAAACGCCAGGCCCCAGGCAAGGCCGGTCATGTAGACCAACTGGAACAACGGCCACTTCCACGCGTTGGTCTCCCTTCTCACCACCGCAATGGTGCTGACGCACTGCAGCGCGAACACGTAGAAGACCATGAGCGTCACGCCGGTCAGGGGGGTGTACAACCGGCTGCCGTCCTCGCGACGCTGTGCCTTCAACACCTGCACCAACCCCCGGTCTCCCGCCTCGGCGTCCTCCCCGCCACCAACGTTGTAGACCGTCGACATGGTACTCACGAAGACCTCGCGGGCGGCGAAGGAGGCCACCAGACCGATTCCGATCTTCCAGTCGAAACCCAGGGGCACGATGAGCGGCTCGACCGTACGCCCCAGCCATCCGGCATAGCTGAGCCGGAGCCGCTCCCCCGCTTGCTCGCGGTCCAAACTCGCCAACCGCTCCGCCTGCCCGGGGCTGGCCGCCTCCTGCGCGATCGCCGCCTGCTGAGCGGCGTACCCCGCTTCCCGGTCGGCGTTGCGCGGATACGTGGCCAGGACCCAGAGCACCATGTTGATGACCAGGATCACCGTGCCCGCCCTCCGGACGAAGATCATCGAGCGATCCAGCATGTGGCGGAGCACCACGCCCAAGCCGGGGCGCTTGTACGGCGGCAGCTCCATGATCAGCAGCGGCGTGTGACCCTTGAGCAGCGTCCGCTTGAACACCCAGGCGAGGAGCAGCGCCACGAATATCCCCAGGAGGTACATCGCGAGCATCGTCAGGGCCGAAAGTTTCAGCACACCGAGGATCCGGATCTCGGGGATGCACGCGGCGATGAGCACGGTGTACACCGGCAACCGGGCCGAACAGCTCATCAGCGGGGCGACCAGAATGGTCACTGCTCGAAGACGTGTTTTTCGCGCCGCTTTTGCAAGCGCTTCAGGTTCCCGGAATCACCCGTGGCTGCGCTGTCGTTGATGATGTTTCGTTTGCCGTGCTTGCAGCCCTGCGCGTACTCGAAAACAGCAAGACCGGGCGC
>JBBQML010000720.1:0-3182 GCA_038328885.1 Verrucomicrobiota bacterium
CCGGGTCAGGCGCGCTGCCTGCGTCGCGAGGCGAGCATCAATCCAAGCGCTCCCAATCCGAAAAGCGTCAACGCGCCCGGTTCGGGGATGCCCACCTCGACCGCGCCGACGATCATGTCCTGATTGAAGCTCGTGGGCGTGAGCGGGATTGCTGAGAAATGGCCGAGGCCGGTGAAGTCGCCGCTCACCCCGAAAATCGCCGTGTGGGTGGTGGCTCCCCCCGTCCAGTCCAGGGAGATGCCGGTCAACGCCTTGCCAGCATCCGCGGCGCTGAGGGTGTAGCTGACCGAAGGTATCCGGGGATTGTCGGCGGCAACGTTGTTGAAGGTATTGCCAACGACGTCGATGCGACCCGCGACCGTCTGCACGCGGGGCTCGTTGTTGAACCAATCACCGACCGTCGCCGACCCGAGCACCGAGGTTGTGGAGTCCGCAAAGTGGAGGGTCGGGGTGACGCTCCCCGCTCCGTTGCCCGAGGCGCCCACGATCGAGAACGCCGCCAAGGTCAACGGGAAGTTGAAGTTCAGGGAGCCCGACTTCGCCGCGTTGTCGAGCATCAGCGCGTTCGGGCTGCCGGCGGGTTGGAACAGGTACGTCGACAAGGGGTCCGTCTGCCCCGCAACCAAACCCGTCTTGAGCCCGGTGGCGGGGGCGGCGGTGTTCGCCCCCACTTCGTACCACGTGTTGCCGGTCTTGGCCGTCCCTCCGTCCATGGTGGCGGTGATGACCGTCCTCGGATCGATGGGCACGGCGGCGGCGTGAGCGGCACTGCCGAGCAGGACGGGAGCCAGTGCGGACGCGAGGCAGGCCTGCGACAGAATTCGGAAGGTGTTCATGGAGCGTGCGGCGATAGCTGGGACATGTGATAGTTGGCCCGAGGTCCGGCGTCAAGCGGATAGCCGGGTCTCACCAACAGTTCACCGGTCGGTGTCCCACAATTCCGTGGCGGGAATTTCGAGCCCTTGATCAGGGAACAGAGTTGAAAGAGCGGTACCTATGAAGCGAACCCATCGGACGCGGAACCCCGTGTCGGGCGGATCCCTCGGGGTGAAATCGGCGCTCACACTGGCGGGTCTGGCGGCGGTGATGCTGACGGGCTGTGGGGACGGCGGCTTCCCGCCGGTGCGCGGGACGTTGTGGGCGATCATCCAGCGCCGCCAAAGGCACTGGGCGCGGATCCAGTCGCCGCCCTTCCAGAATTGGATCACCGACAGGGGCATGCGCACCTCCTCGCCCGGCAGCAGTTTGAAATGGGTCAACTCCTGCCCGGCGCTCAGGCGCAGGCCTCGGTCCGCGTCGCGGACGAACTCGGCGCTCCATTGTCCCGGCCAGCCGACGACGACGATCAGACCTTCGCCCTTGCTGCGCTCCAGGTTGAAATAGGACAGGCTGGAGCCGGTGGAGCGGCCACCGGCCCCGCCGAAGCGCAGGCGGGATTCCTTGCCGAGCATGGTTTCCAGCGGCGAGCAGTCCAATCCGTCGGCCGGCGCCCCGGTATTGTGGTGGAGCAGGAATTCGCCCTCGGCGTCCCGCTGCCAGCGGAGGTCCAGCGACTGGATACGTTCCAGCAGGGGGGAGTTCGTGTCGCCCCGATTGCGGAAGAAGAGCGTCCACTCCACGACGGGGAAGTCGTCGTAGGCCACCGCTTCGCAGCGGACCACGAGCCTGCCGGCCGGCTCGGAGTAGGTGACAGTGTGCGCCGTCCGATGGTCGTCGAGCCTCCGGGTCCCACGCTCGACGTTCCAGGTTTTCAGGATGTTGGAGGACGCCTGGCCGTCGTAAGTGAACGAAAAGGGAGGGTCGGGCGTGAAGAGCGGTTCCGGTGATGCCAGGAGCACGGCGCCGGGTTCCGTCTTCGGCACGGCGGATACCGGCGGCTCGGAGAACCGGGCCACGACGAAGCGACGGGCCTGCGCCATCTCGTCCGAGGTAGGCTCCAACGTGCGAGCCGCCGGGCACGAGAGGGCAGCGGAGAGAGCGACGAGCGCAGCACAGGCGGCGGCGAAGCCTCTCCGTGGTGCGGGCAGGCGGTCGGCCCACGCGGTTCGGGGAGAAGCCGGCAGGTGGCGAACTTCCGATGGTCCGCGGGCGGCTCTGGGCCTCGGCAGGGGTTTTGCAGGGCGGAATTCGAGTTCATGGCAGGCTCCTCAAACGTCGTGGTCGGTGTTCGCCGCAGCCCCGAGGGCGTGCGGCAGGGCGGTCACGGGGTTGCCGGGAAGGCGAGCACGGTGACGCTGCAGGGAGCCACGGTGAGGGTCTCACCCAGTTGCACCGGCGACTCGTGGACGGCGACGCGCGGCGACTGGTCCGGGTCGTTGTAGGCCTGCGGATCGGTGCCGGCGATTTCCCAGCGGCGGCCGGAGGGATCGAGCTTCGCGCCGGTGAGGGTCAGCGGGATCCGCTGCTCCTTGAGCGACGCGTTGACGATGCCGAGGGTCAGGGTCTTGCGGTCCGCGGTCCAGGCGGCCTGGGCATCGATCAGCCCTTCCGTCGTCGTCGCCACGGGCAGTTGGCCGAAGTGCTGGCGGTAGAGTTTGAGCACGAGGCCTGTGGTTTCGAAGGCCGCGTTGCGGCGGCTGACTTTGATGGCACCGATGACGTTGACCGTCTGGGCGTAAAACGCGGAGTGGATGAGGTCGCTCTGCCGGGCGTACTCGTGGACGCCGGCGGCGATGCCGAGGGCGTCCTTGAGGAAGTACCGGGTGCCGAGTTCGCCGAAGGCGTGGGGGCCATACCAGTAATTCCACTCCGTCATGGCGATGCGGATGTCGTGGCCCTGGAGGTTCGGGAGCTCGGTGCGGGCTTTGCGATGGAAGTCGGCCTTGGCACGGATGCTGTCGGGGATCTGGCGGACATGGGCGAAGAGGCCGGGACGTTCCTGGCAGTAGAAGTGTTCCGCGATGGCGCTCATGTGGTCGGCGCAGTTCTTGAGCAGGCCGGTGCTCCACGGACCCGCGTTGCCGGACGAAATGCAGACGATGGCGGGATCGACCTCGCGCATCTTGTCGACGACCCAGTTCTGCTTGATGACGTAGTGTTCGAGAGCCATGTAGCCGAGCTGCCAGGCGCCCCACATCTCGTTGCCGACACCCCAGTATTTCACCCCGAACGGCTTCGGTGATCCGTTCTTCGCGCGGCGCGCGCCCCAGAGGGTGTCGACCGAGCCGTTGGCGTACTCGAGT
>JBBQML010000721.1:0-3169 GCA_038328885.1 Verrucomicrobiota bacterium
AGATCCGCACGATGACTCGACGCGCCTACGGGTTCCACTCGCCCGAAGCCGCCCTCGCCCTGATCATGCTCACCTGCGGGCCTACCACCCTGAAACTGCCCTACCACACCTGAACCGACCCACATCCATGGCAGGAGAACCAAATGAACGACGGACAACACCATCCGCTCGGGAGCGGTACAACGTGACCGTGCCCTGCGGGTAGAGGTTGTTTACCGCTGGCTGCTGCCGAGGTACGGCGCTCGGATTTTGCGTCGTCACCTCACCTCGTCCAGCACGGGAGGGGAGTACTGGTGGGCAGCCCGATGCCGGTGACGCGTCTTCGGCGGATTCATGAAGTTCGCTCAAGGGTCTAGAGACCGCTCCCAGGCGCGGCGCTGTGGATGTTCGGGACCGCGTCTTCAGCGAATCTTCATCTAACGCCTACGGGATCACCACACCCGACGCGCACGATGTGAGTCAAGAGGCCGCGAGGCGGGTGATCCGCAGCAAGGAGGCCGAGGTGCCCGAGAAGATGGGAACGACGCGCGACCCGGTATGTGGCATGCGAGTGGATCCCGCCACGGCGGCCGCGCAGGTTGAGTTCGAAGGGGCCACGTACTATTTCTGTTCACAGCATTGCGCCGACACGTTCTCCCTGGATCCGGCCAAGTTCTGTCGCCACCCTGCTCATCACAATCCGTTCAGGATGCGATCGGTGGAACCGGGGCGGACGCCAGCACCGCGGCAGGAGCCGTTGTGAGGTTGCCACCGGGTGCGCCGCGTGAGCTGGCAGGGATGGACCGGGAGATGACCACGGCCACCTATACCGTCGACGGGATGACCTGCGGGGCGTGCATCGCTGAGGTGATGGAACGTGTCCGCTTGCTGCCCGGGGTCAGTGGCGTAGCGATGCGGTTCGTCCCGGACGGCGCCTCTCCGCTGGTCATCCGAAGCCGTGTCGATCTCGCCCCGGAAGTCGTCCACGAGACAGTCGAGATGGTTGGCTTCCACGCCACGGGCACGCATCGCGCGCGCCACCAACCAGGCCCTCGCGACCCACAACGTGCACGCGCGGGCCGCGGCGCCGGTAGCGCGGGAGTCGTCATGACGCGCCCCGGTGCTGGCGGGACGTACACCGCACCGTTGGAGGAGCCGCGCCTACGGCATATCCCCGACCTCAGCGACCTGGCCCTGCAGCATGCTACCCGCGACGCCGTCGAGGCGTCCGTCGGTGAGGAGAGTGCTCACATTGGGGTGGCGACCCGGGCGGGCGAGGCGACCTTGACCGGGAGGGTCACGACTTATCCAGGAACAGATTGGAAGCAGCCATGACAACCAGCATCGTTGAAGTCGGGGGGATGCTCTCGGCGCTGAGCGCGCGAGGCGTCGAGAAGCAGCTCACGAAACTGCCGGGCGTTGATAAGGCCGAGGTCAACTACGTCAGCGGCAGCGCGACCGTGACCCATGACAAACGGGTAGTCAGCCTCAGAGAGATCCAAACGAAGGTGCAGGACTGCGGCTATCATTGTGGCGGCGAGTTACTGCCAAAGCATGTGTGTCAAGCCGGCACCAACTAGTGACGGCCAATGGGGAAACTAGCCGAAGTTTTAACCAGACATGCGACGATGAAGCTGCCGGAGGAAACACTATGAAAACGAGTGTTATCGAAGTCCACGACATGCTGGCCGTGTTGAGCTTGGTCGAAGTGGAAGCGCGGATCGGCTTTGTGGCGGGTGTCGAGAGCGTTACAGTGAACTACGCTGCTGGAAGCGCCACAGTGCGCTACGACGAAACCCAGCTCAGGGTTGGCGATATCAAATCGGCCATCCACCAGCGCCAGGATGAGAATACCGCAGCCGAGGGAGAGGACGACGGATCCGAACCCGCCGCGGCGTCGGCCTCTTCGCCCGCGCCCCGTGCACCGAAACCTGCGCCGAAGCCGGATGCCGTTACGCCTGTTGCAGATCCCAAGCCTCACGCGGCCCCTTCCGCACCCGATCAGGGGCTTGAGGAGGGTGATGCGGTGCCCGCAGCAGAGGAAGAGCCTGAGGGCACCGAGGGCGCAGCCGAAGGGGTCGTCCCCCCGGCGCCGGACCCGGAAGAGGCGGCGCCTGCTTCCCTTCCCAAACCTGACGCTGCGCAAACGACGCCCGCAGCTGCAGCTCACAAGGGGCACGCAGCGTCCGACGGGCAGCCAGCCGAAATGGCGCAGGAGATGGGTCACGGCGGAGGCAAGGACCTGCCGACCATGGTCCGCGATATGCGCAATCGTTTCTGGATCTGTTTGGCGTTTAGCTTGCCGATCTTTGTCTACGCTCCGATTGAGGGTTTGTTTACGTCGCCGGCACCGCCATTTGGCCTCGAACTCAACCTGTGGCTGTTCTTCTTCGCGACTGCCGCCATCCTTTATCCGAGTTGGCCGTTCTTCGTCGCCGCTTGGCACGCGCTCAGGAACGGGGTGCTCAACATGGCGGTGCTGGTCGTGCTGTCGGTGGGTGTCGGATACTTGTTCAGCGTCGGCGCCACCTTCTTTTTCAAGAGTGACCAGTTCTTCGAAGCTGTTTCCCTCCTGCTGATTTTCATCCTGCTGGGTCACTGGCTCGAGATGCGCGCCCGCTCTGGGGCCTCGACAGCGATTACCGCGCTGATGGACCTCGCGCCGCCGAAGGCCAATGTCCTTCGCGGTGGTAAAGAAGTCGAGGTGTCGACCTCCGAGGTGGTGGCGGGGGACATCGTCGTGATCCGACCGGGCAACAAGATCCCGGTCGACGGCACCGTCGAGCAAGGCGAATCACTTGTCGACGAGTCCATGCTGACCGGCGAGTCGATGCCGGTCCAGAAGGGCGTAGGGGACACGGTGATCGGCGCGACGATCAACACCAGCGGCAGTTTCCGCTACAAGGCAACCAAGGTTGGCGCCGATACCGCGCTGGCGCAGATCGTGAAGCTGGTGCAGGAGGCGCAGAATTCCAAAGCCCCGTCGCAACTGCTCGCGGACAAGGCCGCCCAATGGCTAGTCATCGCCGCGATCGTCATCGGTCTGGCAACCTTTGCGGTGTGGTTCTGGTGGATCGGACAACCGCTGCTGTTCGCGGTGACGCTGACCATCACCGTCTTCGTCATAGCCTGCCCCGATGCCTTGGGGCTCGCCACGCCGATGGCGGTGATGATCGGCACCGGGATGGGG
>JBBQML010000722.1:0-3168 GCA_038328885.1 Verrucomicrobiota bacterium
GAGTGCGGGGGATCCGCCGGAATTTGGCGGTGCCTTGGCGGATTGGTCCGTCATGACGTGGCTCGCCGCCGACGGCTTCGAACCGGTGCTGACCGGCGCCAACCGGAGCGGTGACCCCAGCCTGCCGGACGAGGTCGGGGTCGATGAGAGCGGGGACGGCGTGGGGCCTGGGGGTTCGATTCAGAACTTCTCCAGCGTGTACGTGAAGTCCTACCCGGCCGGGACCTTTCAGCTCAAGGAGATGGGGCAGGGGGGATACAACATGTACGGCGTGGTGATCACCCGGGCCCCCGGATCCCCGAGCAACCCGCCGGAGATCACCAATCTGAGTCCGCCGCCGAACACCCTGTTCCATCCCCCGGCCAGCGGGATGAGCTTCTCGGCCGGCACCGTTTCCCCGAACCAGATCGCCGCCGCGAATGTGCGGTTGCTCCTGAACGGCACCGAGGTGACTGCCGGGCTTACGGTCGGTGGCACCGCGCTGAACCGCACCGCCACCTACTCCGGCCTGGCCGCGGACACCCTCTACCAGGCGCGGATCATCGCCCAGGACCAGGCGGGGCGTGGCAGCACCAATGACTTTACGTTCGACACGTTCGGTGCGTCGTCGATCGCGATCGAGGCGGAGGACTACAATCACACGGGGGGCAACTTCGAGGCAGGCTCGACCCCCGGCGGTTATGCCGACCTGGCTGGCTCGCGGGATGTGGACTATCACAACAACAACCGCACCGCTCCGACGACCCTCTATCGCGCGGGTGATTTCGTGTCGATCGCCGCCTCCGGCGATGGGGCCCGCTCGGCGTTCACCGCAGCCGGGGCGACAGATTACCAGGTCAACGCCCTGCAGGCCGGCGATTGGCTCCAGTACTCCCGCACCCTGCCGGCGGGGGCGTACCTCCTTTACCTCCGGGCCTCGACCGTCGTGCCCCAACCCGTGCGACTGGACTTCGTCGGCGGTGCGGCGGGTGCGGCCAATCCAACCCTGACCCCGGTAGGTACATTCGCCGCCGGCCCGGGCCTCGCTTCCCCGCTCGCCTACGCGCCGCTGGCCGATGCGGCGGGGCAGCCCGTGGTGGTCGGCCTGGCCGGCGCACCCACCACCTTCCGCCTCACCGCTCTCGCGGCGAACGTGAACCTCGGGCTGAACTACCTGCTGCTCGTGCCGGCCAGCCCGGCCAGCGGCCCGTACGCCGCCGCGGTGTGGCCCCATGCGGGGGCCACCGGCGTGGCGCCGGACGCCGTCGTCCGCCTGGAGATCGCCGACGGAGCGGGCCTTCCCGCATGTGGACCTCGACGTGGATGCCGACCCGAACAATCTGGCGATGGAAGTCACGGCCTACCTCGAACTGGCGGCGGGCATCCACCGCCTCGGGGTGCGGAGCGATGATGGCTTCCGCCTCACCACCGGTCCCACGTTCGTGGAGGCGATCCAGGCGCTGGGGGCGTTCGGAGGGGGCCGGGGCGACGCTCTGCCAGGAGGGGCGACCGAGTTCGAATTCCAGGTGGAAACTGCGGGGGTCTACCCGATCCGTCTCGTGTGGTACGAGGGCAACGGGGGAGCCCGGGTGGAGCTCTACTCGGTCGACCGGAGCACCTGGGTGCGGACCTTGGTGAACGACACCTCCGTGCCGGCGGCCCTCAAGGCGTTCACCGGGCGCTCGACGCAGGTCAACGTGCCCACGGTCGCGATCACGGTGCCGGCCAATGGCGCGTCCTATCCGAACGGACCGACGAACCTGGTGCTCACTGCCAGCGCGGCGGTTGTTGGCGGGCAGATCACGAAGGTGGAGTTCTTCCTCAGCGGAACCAACAAGCTGGGGGAGGTCGCCACCTCGCCGTATCAACTGCCGTGGAACGGGGTCAACCCGGGGCGTTACGTGGTCACCGCCCTGGCCACCGCGGCGAGCGGGCTTGCGAAGCTCTCGGCACCCGTGAG
This sequence comes from Verrucomicrobiota bacterium, assembly GCA_038328885.1. Taxonomy (GTDB): domain Bacteria; phylum Verrucomicrobiota; class Verrucomicrobiia; order Limisphaerales; family CAIMTB01; genus CAIMTB01. The sequence continues at coordinate 1,940 of JBBQML010000722.1, forward strand.
CTTCCTGGTGGGCACGCCCATCAGTGTAAACTTCCAGGATGCCACCGCCGAGGTCCCGTCCGGCTACCTGCCGGACTCCGGCGAGGTCTTCGATGACCGCGGCAACGGTTACACGTACGGCTGGGACGTCGACAACGTCGCCAATGCGCGGAACCGCAACTCCGCGCTCTCACCGGACGAGCGTTACGACACGTTCAACCACATGCAGAAGCCCCAGCCGGCCGGCAGCCTCTGGGAGATCGAGGTGCCGAACGGCCGCTACAGCGTCTATGCGGTGGCGGGCGAGGCGGCGAACTTCGACAGCGTGTACGACCTCACGGCCGAGGGTGTCACCATCGTCAAGGGCACTCCGTCGGATGCCGTGAGGTTCTACGAGGGACAGGGGAACGTCACCGTCAGCGATGGGCGCCTCTCCATTGGCAACGGCCCGACCGCGGCAAACAACAAGGTTGCCTGGCTCGAAGTATTCGCCCTGCCGCCCGAGACGGTGCCCCCGACGATCTCGTCCGTCAGCGCGGTCGGTGGCACCCTGACGGTGCAATGGACCCACGGCGGGACCCTCGAGTCCGCCCCCGCGGTGGCGGGGCCGTGGACGAGCACGGGGGACTCCGACGGCAGTTACACGCAGCCCGCTACCGCGGCCGCCGCGTTCTTCCGCGTGAGGCGATGAGACGGTGATTTTGAACAGGCTGCTGGCAGCGCGTTGAAAAAGTCTGGCAACCGCCCGGAAGAACGCAAAGGAACCACGAAAGGCCAATAAATGCGCCGTGTGACCACGGCGACTACGGGACAAGGGGGCTTTTTGAACAGGCTGCTAGGGCAAGGCACGCAGGCGGAAGAAGTCGTGAGGGACCTCGACGCCCAGGGGGGCGGCCCAGTCAAACGGCACACTCGTCGGTTGGGTCTCGGCCAGCACCGACCAGCTCAGGAGGTCGGTCGAGACCTCGAGAAAGTAACGACGCCCGACCTCACCGCCGATCCTGAGTTGGAGGGAAGCGTCCGTCCGCCGCACGCTCAGGATGACCGGCGGTACCGGGGGTGGCACCGCAGCGTTGCCGGCCTCCGGCGTGGGAGCCGGGAAACCCTGGAACGGCAGGTCCGCACCATCGGGCAGGCGGCCCTGCGAAACGCCGGCGTTCTGGCGACCGAAGTAGACCACGTCCAGACGCCGGCCGGTGCCGTCGGCCAGCACGATGGCCTCACCGGCGGCGGCGAGTTGGAACATCGCG
>JBBQML010000723.1:0-3164 GCA_038328885.1 Verrucomicrobiota bacterium
GGCGGCGCCCGGCGCGCTGAGTCGACGCAGCCGTGCCCCGGGTCGGGCCCGGCGGATGTGCCTGCCCACGGCAGCCGCGAACGCGCTTTGGCCGAGCAGCACGCTCCCGGCGAACACGAACTCGACGGGGTCGTTCCCGGACGCCAGTCGGCGGGCGCATGCCACGGCCGCCGAGCCGAGATCCTCGGCGGCCTGTGCCAGCAACGCACGCGCGAGGGGGTCCCTGGCCTGGGCGGCTTCGAACACCGCCGGGGCCAATGTCGCCACCTCGCCTTTCGTCGCGGTGGCCGCCCAGGGGATCAGCATTTCCGGTTCGGTGAGATGCAGGGCCGCGAGAAGGTTCTGTCCCAGCTTCCCCCAACTCCCCTCGAGATCGAGGGTGACGATGCTCGTCCGCAGGCCAGCGAGGGCGATGGCGTAGGCGCTGCCCTGATCACCCAGGACATGTCCCCAGCCGCCGGCGCGAGCGGTCGAACCGTCCACGGTTCGGCCGTAGCAGCAGGAACCGGTGCCGCTGAGAACCAGGACGCGGAGGCCATTCGCCCGGATCGGACCCGCGGCGGCGGTTGCGGTGTCGAGATCGTGGGTGGCGAGGCAGGGGGCCCCGGGCCAGACCTTCGCCGCGGCAGCGCGGATCCGGCTTCGATCACGCTCGGTGCGGGCCCCGGCCATGCCGATGCCCACCGCCCGGGGGAGGGGGAACCGCCGGGCGATGGCGCGGAACAGTGACACCAGGGCGGGATCCCCGAGAAGCTGGAGATTCCCCGGCCCGAACTCCTGGAGTCCTGCCGTCGTGGCAGCAGGGCCCAGCGATTTGGTCCCCTCTTTTGCGGAGCTTTTCGGGTCGGGGATCCAGAGGGCCGTTGTCCGGGTCCCGCCTGCCTCGATGCCAAGGGTTCCGGCGGGCTGGGGACCTCGACGTGCCACGGTCATGGGAGCGGAGCATCCGCGGTGGCGGCGCGCAGGGTCAACGAAGTCCCGAGTCCAAGGGGATCGAACGAGGATGGGCAGGATCGACAGGATGGGTTCGGCATCGACCGGGCACCGTTTGCGTGCCCCCCACCACTCCCACGCCTCTCCCCCATCCTGACCATCATGCCCATCCCTGTTCAGTCCTGTCCGTCTTCCCCGTCATCCAACGTTCCGCTCGGAGTTCGGGGTCCGCGACAATGCCGGTTGCCGGCGGGCGGCTGTTTTCTACACTGCACGTCTCGATGATCGACGTCTCCGGGCTCAATCCGCAGCAACGCGAAGCCGCGACCACGGTCGATGGGCCCGTGCTGATTCTCGCCGGGGCGGGCACCGGCAAGACCCGGGTGATCACCCACCGCATCGCCTGGATGCTCGCCAAGGGGGTGGCCCCGGGCAACATTCTGGCGGTCACCTTCACCAACAAGGCGGCCCGCGAGATGCTGGAACGGGTCGACCAGTTGGTGCCCCGTCCCAGGCGGCGGAGCGCCGACGGCGAGAAGCCGCCGCGTCCCACGCTCTGCACGTTTCACTCGTTGTGCGTGCGGATTCTCCGCCGCCACATCGACAAGCTGGGGTACAAACCCAACTTCACCATCTACGACGAGACCGAGCAGGTGGGAGTCATGAAGCGGCTGCTGTCCCGGGTGAACCAGGGCGACCAGAAGATCCAACCGCGCGAGGTGCTGGCGGTTCTGAGCCGGATCCGGAATGCCTCACCGGACCAGCAGTTGCTCGTGGACCCGACCGCGCTCTCGCTCGCCCGGCATTTCCAGCGCAGCTACGAATCGGCGCTGCGCGCGGCGAATGCGGTGGACTTCGACGACCTGATCCTCCTGACCCTCCGGCTGTTCAGGGAACACGCCGACGCGTTGGCGGACTGCCGCGCCCAGTATCGGTACGTGATGGTGGACGAGTATCAGGACACCAACGGGGCCCAGTTCGAACTCGTCCAGGCGCTGGCGAAGGAGCACCGGAACCTCTGCGTCGTGGGCGATGACGACCAGAGCATCTACGGCTGGCGGGGAGCCCAGATCGCGAACCTCCTGAATTTCGAGAAGTACTTTCCCGAGGTGAAGGTGGTGCGCCTGGAGCAGAACTACCGGTCGACCAACACCATCCTCAAGGCGGCGAACAGCGTGATCCGCCACAATCCGCAACGTCGTGGGAAGCAGTTGTGGTCGCGATTGGGCGACGGCGACCGCATTCGCCTCGTCTCCTGCAAGGATGACGAGACGGAAGCGCAGTATGTGGTCGACGAGATCCAGGTGGGGCGCACCCTTCGGGCGGTGCCGTGGGGGGATCAGGCGGTCTTGTTCCGCACCAACCAGCAGTCGCGCCCGCTCGAGGCAGCGCTCCGCAAGGGGGGCGTCCGCTACCGCATCATCGGCGGTCAGTCCTTTTTCGATCGCCTGGAGATCCGTGACCTCGTCGCCTACCTCAAGGTCCTGCACAACCCGCACGACGACGCCAGCCTGTTGCGGATCGCGAACGTGCCGACGCGGGGTCTGAGCGATGCGACCATGGAGCGGGTCCTGACGGCCAGCCATGAGCGGAAATGCTCGGTGTTTGCCGCGATGCGGCACACTGACGTGCAGGGCCAACTCCAGGAGCGCACGCAGCACAGCCTTCGCGACTTCCTCGGTTTCCTCGAGACGACGCGACACAAACTGGAGCAGTCCGTGGTGGGGCAACCCCTGGCGCCGTGGGCCAACGCGGTCCTGAACGAGGTCGGCTACTGGGATCACCTGCGGCGAACCGAGCGGAACGTGGAGGCGGCGGACGGCCGGGCGCGCAACCTGAAGGACATGATCGCGGCGCTGGACCAACCCGACGCGGAGCGCTCCCTCCCCGCCCTGGAACGTCTGGGCGACGCCCTCTCCGACCTCGCGCTCGACACCAGTCGCACGACGGAAGGGGATGAACCGCCCGGGGACGAAGTCACCCTGATCACCACCCATAGCTGCAAGGGCCTGGAGTTTCCGCACGTCTTCATCGTGGGCCTCGAGGAGGGGTTGATGCCGCACTCACGTGCCAAGGAGGAGGGCACACTCGACGAGGAACGACGGCTCTTCTACGTGGCGCTGACCCGGGCGATGCGATCCCTGACCCTGACCTATTGCTCGGGTCGCAAGAAGTACGGGCAATTGCTTCCGGCGCATCCCTCGATGTTTCTGCGCGAACTGCCCCCGGAG
>JBBQML010000724.1:0-3159 GCA_038328885.1 Verrucomicrobiota bacterium
ATATCGATCGACTCGAGACCTTCACCGGCGGCGATCCATGGCTTGGTCGGGTTGCCGTTGGCGTCCGTGCCGACGAACTTGGACACGTCGGAGAGGTGCAGCACGGTGTCGCCTTGGGCTGCCGCCGCAGTCAGAGTGGGGTCGTACGCCGTGTACGGGCGCACGGAGTGCTCGTAGGCGAAACCCATGCTGACCCCGTCCGAGCCCTGCACGTCGAACTGCACGTGGTGGATGTGCATCGTGGCCTTGGAGAAGTTGTCGAAGGCCGACGCATCCGGGATCTCGTTGGTCAGGGTAACGGCGATGCAGTCACCCTGGTTCGCCCTGATCGCAAGGGGATCGGACTTTGCGGGGTCGGCATACGTGGCCTCCTTGTCTTTCGCCAGGACGAAGATCTTGCCGTCTGGGTCGGTGAACGTGGGGGTGCGCGGGATCGGCTTCCCAATGGCTACCACGTTGAAGTTTTGTAGCTTGCGGCCCGTGGGACACAGCCCGTCGCCGCGGTTAGCCCAAGGGTCGGTGGGGTTCGCGGCGCTCTGGGCGGCGTTGGCTCCTAGCCACGGTGAGCCGCCGTGCCCACCACCGGTGAACGGAGGTCTCTTGCCGATGTTCGGGCGGAACATCGGGTATGCCGGTCGACCGTTGATCGGGTTGAACAGGATCGCAGGGCGCAGCGCCGCGCCAGAGCCGTCGAGGTGACCCACGTCAACCGCGAACAGGTTGGGCTGCCCTGGAACCTGCTGCGGGGAACCGGGGACAATCGTGGGGTCGGCCGGGGCGCCGAGGTAACGTGGCGCGCCAGGAGTGCCGGCGACCTTCCAGTTCCAGACGGTCGCGTCCTGGCCGTTGCGAGGCACGCCGGACGGCGGCAGCTGGGGGCGGATCCAATCGTCCAAGTTGGCTGCGGTGATCGTGGTGCCGTTGATGGTCCGGCCGATCAGCGCGCTTGACTCGACGGCCTCCGGCGGGGCCACGCGATCGCGCACCGCCACGAGATCGGGTTGAAGGGTGTTGTACACCCGCCAGAGGCTCCACATGCCTGAGACATAGTGCTTGGCAATATGGCAGTGGTAGAGGAAGTCGCCCGAGGACTGCTGCACGCCGCCCGCGCCGCCCTCGATCTCGAGGTTGTAGGTCTCGCCCGGGCCGATCGACTGCGAGTCGAGGCGCTGGGACGGGGACTCGGCGACGTCGGGGTCCTTCTTCAGACCGGTCATCGCGTAGTTGCCGGTGGTGTCAGCCACGGGGTTGAACCGCCACCGGTCGCCGCCACCGTGGAGGTGGAAGACGTGGAACTTCTCGGCCCCGACGTGCATCAGCCGGATCTTGGTCGGGTCACCGAGATAGCCACGCATCATCGGGGTGGACGGGTCACCGAACGTCACGGAGCTGTAGGCGTGCGACTTCTCCTTGGGGAAGGCGAGGAGGCGGTTGCGGAACGGCTCTGAACGGTAGTTGATGGCGAACGCGCCGGGCCGGTAGCTTCCCGTGGTGTCGTCCACCAAGGGGAGGTCTTGACCTTGTTTGTCCTTCAGAACCTCGTTGTCGTTGCCGATCTCGTGGTGCAGGAGGGCGGCCTCGCGGAACGCACAGGTCGGCATGCGGTTGGTGGGTACACAGTTCGCGTTCACACCCATCGGCTTGATGATGGCCTCCCACCCCGAAGCCAGCGGCTGGTCAGGCGTGCTGGCGTCCCAGTAGGTCGAACCGGGGGGCTCGACCACGAGGGATCCGAACAACCCGTGGTTGACCGCAGCCCGGCGCCCCGGCCCCGGGTGCATGTAGTGGCCACCCTCGAGGCGGGCGTCGACCGGGATGGCGAACCGGTAGGTCGTGGACTGCCCTTGGGCGACGGCCGATGACGGGTTGGCTCCAATCGCATCTCCGGAGGAGGAGACGTTGAACTCGAGCCCGTCGATGTGCAGGCCGAAGTCACCGCCGCTGGCGGTGTTGGTGAAGCGGATCTCGACGCAGTCGCCCTGGTTGGCCCGGATCACCAGCGGCTGGATCGCGTCGTCGCGCAGACCGATGGACACGGTCTGGGAGCTCTCCTGGGCTCTGATGTCAGCAACTCGGTTTGTCAAGGCGTACATCTTGCCCAACGGGTCGTGGTCCCCGAAACGGTTGATGGGGATGTCGACATCAAGGGCGGTGACGTCGAAAGTCTTGTCTGCGGGGCCGGAGTCGAGGCAGCTCGAGGTAGCGGCCGACGGAGCTCCCACTGCCGTGGTGGGCACCAGGGCGGAGGTGCTCATGGCGGTGACGAGCCCGAGCCCCAGGGCCAGGCCTACTCGAGCACGGGCACGGGCAGGAGAACGCAGCTTCCGTGAGCGAAGGTTTCGCAGGGCAAAGAGGAACCATCCGACCGGCAGGAGGACTACCAGCAGGCTGAGCGCATCGCCCACCAGCGTGAAGAGGGGCAGGCCGGCTGGCGCCTGGTCGAACAGGACCAGACGGAGCTGGTTTCCCGCCGACATAGCCGCAGCGGCCACCGGGGCGCACACCAGGCCCGCCATGGTTGTCGAGCGCGCGACGTCGGCGTGGTCGTGGCGCAGAGCCCTCAAGGCGACAGGAACCACGACCAGCACCGCCGGAAGCGTGAACCCTGTAACAGTGACCACGACATCGAACAGCGTGGCCAAGACCAGATGTGGGCCTTCGCCGACCACCTGCAACCAGGCCAGCCAGGCGGCGCCGGCGATCCCCATCACGAGGGCAAGGACCAGATCTCCGACCAGAAGTCGGGAGAAGGGAGAGGTGTGTCGGGAAGGGGTCATGGCGATCGCCTACTTCGAGGCCGGTTGGGGCGGTGAGTGCCCAACGGTGGTGGGAGTGGTGGACGGGTGCGGATGCTCTCCGGCGCCGGATGGGGCGTCGTTGACCTGCAGGAGTGGAACCTCGCGAGAGTCGCCGGGCGCGCGAAGGGTGAGCTGAGCACCGTTTCGCGGGACGACGAACGACAGTGATCCTTCGATGCTGGCGTGCGCGCTCAGCTGCCCCGGAGCGAGCGTGCCGCCGACGGGTGAGATCGCTGCGGCCGAGCCGGTCGCGAAGGCGCGGAGCACGCTGGCGTCATACGAGCTGGGGGAGTCGCCGGCGGTGACGGCCAGAGTGACCGTGACCAGCGCCTTGTCGTCCGAGACCAGGCTCTGGATTCCG
>JBBQML010000725.1:0-3159 GCA_038328885.1 Verrucomicrobiota bacterium
GAACCTGAAGCAAGGGCTGCTGGGCGCGGCCCTGGCCACCCACTGGATGGCCTATCTCCTCGCGCGCCTCGCGTTCGGCGCCGACCTCGATCTCGACGTCGCCTGCTGGCTCCTGCTGGTGGCCTTCGTCGCCTGGAGCACCACGCGGCTACGTGCAGTTCGCCGGGTGCGTGGGTTTCACCGGGCTGCTGTGTGCGGGCACCCTGTTCGCTTCCCTCCACCAAGCGCGAATCGAGGCTCGCGACCAGGTGCTCGGTCTGGCCCAACGCACCTCGCTGTGGCGAGACGGCCTCAGCCCCGCCCAGCGGCAGTTGTGGGAGTCCTTCCGTTCCGGCCCGCTCGACTGGTCCGTGAACGTTCCACTTCGCCCGCCCCCCGAATCCCCTGCCGAACGCCCCCGGGCCCAGGTTGCCCTGCCACTCGTCCGCTCGACCCTCGAGGTCCTCATCGATCGAGGCATGATTCCCGGGAGCCTGCGCGACCAACTCCGGGAGGACCTGGCGAACACCCCCGTTCCCCCGGCGATGTCACCTGCCCTCCGGCGTCGCTACGGACTCGTACCCGGCCCTTCCGTCCGCGACCCCGCCACCCTGAACACGCCCACCAACCCCGCGCCGAACGGGGTGACGAATGCTTCGGAGCCACGCTGAGCCCCGGTCTGGCAGGGGAACCTCACAGGATCCGCAGGGAGAAAGTCGGGCTCGGCCGATGGCGTTTTTCCGGTTCCCTCTCCGCGCCCTCCGCGCCTCGGCGTGAGACCCTCCCGCATCGTGGCGGCGTCGTGACCAAAGCCTACCGCCCGCCCCCAGGACGGACGTCTTTGAGCACGAACGGCTCGAACATCCCGTAGGCGACCGTGCTGTAGGCAGTCCCTGGGGGCGGACCCGGCTGTGGTCCCTTCTGGAACATCCCCGGCCACGCGCTCCCCAGTCCCGGTCCCCCGTGGTGCGGGCCCAGGGTGTTCTTGAGCGTGCCGATCACGGTGACGTCCACCACATTCTCCCCCCGGCGCGTCTGCTCGGTCACTTCGCACTCCCAAGGCGGCGCGGAGATCCAACCGGCGTCACGCCCGTTCACCGTCACCCGGGCCACCGCGCCATACCAGTGCGGCACCGAAATCCAGTGGCGCCCCCGGTGATCCGCGAGGCTGAAGCGCTGGCTATAGCTCACGCCCTCGGCGTAGAACGGCAACCCTTGGGCATTCCAGCCCAGCCCGGGATTGGTCCTCAGCCCGCTCCCGTCCACGAGATGGACCGCGGTCCGCTGGTGCGACCGCAATTCCCCCGAGACCGACGCCGGCTTCGCTCCGCGGATCGCCTGTCCGTCGCGGTCGAGGAACTGGACCTCGGCCAGGCCCACGAATCCGTTGTCGGGAGGACTCCCCACGGCCGGGAACGTCACCCCCCCGTGGTTGCTGAGCGGGACCAGTGCGACGAACCGCACCTTGCCGCCAGGGCCGAGCGGCAGGTCCTCAGCCCGTGCCGCGGTGCCATCGCCCCGGACCAGGTCGAACGTACCGCCGGCCCGCAGCGCTCCGAGGGTCTCGCCGACCTCGATCGCGAGACGGGCCGTGCCCCGTGCCGTGAGGTCGCGGACGTTCGCCTCGTTGTAGTTCCACACGCGCACGGTGCCGAGGTCCACCAACGTGCCCAGGTCGAAGACGACCCGCGGCGCGCGGTCGGCCACCTCGGCCGCAAACCCGATCCCGCCGCTCAGCCACATGGTCCCATCGGGGTTGTTGCCATGGGTCACGACCCCATCGCCAGCCGACTGCCGCAACGGCTGCACCGGCCCGATCACCCACCCGCGTGCCGCCGGTTGCAGGCCGAAGTCGCCGAGGACATACGCCGGCTCGATTTCATGCCAGATGCTGAACGGCGTCGCGGTCAGCGTGACGACGTTCTCCCCGGCCTGGGCCACCGACGAGAGTGGAATCCGACCGAAGGCCCGGTCCAACCACCAGTCGCCCGGCTGGGCCGCGATCGGCTGGCCATTGCAGGTGATGGTGTAGAGATCCGGACGCTCGATCACGATCGCCAGGTCCGTCGGGACCGCGCCTTCGATCGTGAACCGATAGGTCGCCTCAAAGCCGCTCCCCGCGGGGAACGTCCGGGCGATGAGTTCGTCCTGGAACTGCACCGCGCTGTCCCACGGATTCCGCTCCATGCCGTTCCGCTTCCAGACGAAATCGTTCGCCGCGTAGAAATGGACGTCCCGCTGCGTCTCACCGCCGGCCGTGACATCCACGTAGTCCAGGGTGAGGACGTTCGGCCCCACCCGGCGAATCTCGGGCGCGCCGCTGGCCTTCACGAGCCGGATCTCCGAGCTCTCCGGTTCGGGGGGCTCACCGGATTCCTTCGACAACGCCAGCAGCAGGCTCCCGCTCGGTGGCAGTTCGAAATCGGCAACCAACCCGCCGTTGACCTTCCGGTAGGGGTACTTCCCGGCGCGGCCCGTCGCCGGATCCCACCGTTCCAGGCTTGCCTGCCGCGACTGCAGCGTGCCCCGCGTGGGATGCTCAATGCTGGTATTCACCAGGAACAGCACCTCGCCGTCAGCCAGTCTGCGTCGGTGGTGGAACAGGATGCCCTGATCCTCCGCCGCCCGGGTGATCACGAAGTCGGTGTTCGCGGTTAACGCCCGCAACGCGGGAATGAGGTCCGCCACGGCCAGGGTCTGCCACCGGCGCTCCGCCGCGAGCGCGGCCGCGGCTTCGGGATCCGGCCGGCCGTCGGTCCGCTCCGGGGGTGGCCCCAGGCTGATCACCGAACCACCGGCCGCCAGGAAGTCCTTCAACAGGGCGCGCGTGCGCAGGTTCAGGGTCTCGACGTGCTCGGGAATGATCACCAACGGGTACTGCCGCTGACCGATCCGCAGTCCGCCGACCGAGGACCACCCCCCCTGCAACCCGGCACCCGAGCTCACACCGCCCCACCGCCCCAGCATGTCCTCGCAGCCGAGGTCGTACTCGACCTGTGCCCCCTCCAGCGCCATGAGCAACTTGAAGAAATCATCGCCCAGGGGACGGAGCCGCGCCTCGTTTCCCTGGTACATCCAGGCGGTCGTGGTCGGTTCGAGCACGAGGATGCGGTTGACCTGACGTCCCTGCGACAGCGCGGCCGACAATCGCGTCATGTACGTGGCGTGGGTGTGGTACGC
>JBBQML010000726.1:0-3151 GCA_038328885.1 Verrucomicrobiota bacterium
CAACGTGCCCGCGGGATGGTGCGTGTCACCTGGTTTGTGGCCCCCGCTCCCCCGACAGCCGCGGATTTAACGTTCGCCACGGGGGCCGCCTTCGACTATCAACTGGGCGGTTCCCCAAGGATTATGAAAACACGCACATTCGCGTATTCTCTTTGCCTCTCCGTCCTCCTCACCTGCGTCGGGAATGTCTCGGCCCAAACCGGACCTTTCCCGCCAGAGGATTGGCCGGCGACGCGGGATTCAACGAAGAAGGTTCACTTCGTCGTCACCGACGGTGGGCTTACCGCCCCGGGCGACACCTGGGTTTCGGAGCTGTCGATTCTCTCCGGAGGCGACCAGGTGACCGAAGACTTCGCCATCGCCGGCTTCACGGGCAAGAAGGTGACCGGCGGTTTTCTGAACGTCGCCGACACGCTTTTCGAGGAATGGGCCGAGACTGAATTCATCGACATCCTCATCCAGGCCTACGGCGACGCCGCCCTGTTCAACGCGTCCGGGGAGCCGCGCAATTTCAACTTCCTGACGGGCGTCCTGCCGAACCTCAGCTCCCCCTCGGGCGGCCAGGTCGCGATCGAGGCCAAGAACAAGAAGTGGAATTGGATCCTTTTCCGCATTCCCAACGGCACCCGGCCCGACGGCACCCGCTACATCGGCTCGATCCCGGGGGACGCCCAGGGCTCCTTTGCCAGGGGCGGTGTCAATGGCGGCACCATCCGGTTCGAAGGCGTGCCGGGCCTCATCGTCCGGACGGTGGCCTTCGGTGAGGAAGGCGCTTTTGGTGCGCCGGAAGACATCAACAAATTCGCGCCAGCCGACGGCTGCGATCCCGAGCCCAATACAAATCTCGTGGGCATCGATTTCTCCGGGGGCCAGACGAATCGCGTGCAGGTGGTCGACGATGGCGACCAGACGGTGACGTACGAGGACAGCGTCGGACCCACGGGCGACAAGCGGAAGGCCGTGCGTCCCTCCGGCACCTATCTCAACTTCGGCATCACCGACAACTACCTGGGGAAGCCCTGCAACGATCCGCGCGCGGTAAAGATCTGCGTCGAGTTCTATGACGATCCCGTGTTCGCCGGGCAGGAGGTCCGGTTCGGGCCGGAGGCGTATGCCACCGATGAAACGACGGGCATCGCCGTCCTTCCCCCCGAGCGCCGCCAACTCCTGGCGGGAACTGGCGCCTGGATCCGGCGCTCCTGGACGGTGGCCGCGGTGAACCTCCGCGGCGTGAATGCGGGCAGCCTGACGGCTGGGCCCCGGCTTGCCTCCGAGAACGGTTCGGTCGCGGTGGCCAGCTTCCAGCTCGCGGTGCTGCGCACCGGCTCCCATGCGCTCGCCGGGCAGGACCCGCTCGCCGGGTGTGTCGAGGATCCCCTGATCTGCACCGACGCATACGGCAGCTTCGCCGAACTGGATCTCGCCAAGGACATCAAGAACGGACTGGACGTCGGGTCGAGTGGCGGCGACCAGGAGATGATCGTGGCCGAGGCGGGTCCGGCCACCGACCTGCGCCTGGCCGTGAGGCCAGCCTTTGATGACGGCACCCCGGGCTTCAACCACCAGTACCTGAACTTCGCCATCACCGGCGAAGCGCTGGGACCCAGTTCGCAACCGCCGGCACTGCTGGCGATCTGCGCCACCTACTACGACGATCCCGAACTCGCAGGCCGAACGCTCCGGCCGGAAGTCTACCAGACCGAGGTTGGCGGCAGCCCGACGCTCGGCTTCACGCCCGGCAGTGTCGCGGTTGTGCTCGAAGGCTCAGGAACGTGGCGTACCGCGTATTGGGAAATTGCCGGCATGAAGTTCAACGGCGTGAACCAGGGCCCCCAGGCGGCCGCCCGTTTCTTCACCACCGGCAAGATCGCCGTGACCAGCCTGCGCTATGGCGTGATCCGGCCTTGTGGCCCGAACGCCGACAAGAACCCCCTCGCCGACTGCAAACCCGCGCCGGTCGAGGTCGCGCTGGGCGCCTCCCGTGTGGCGGACGGCAAGGTGCGCCTCATCTGGCCGACCGCCGCGGACAGGTTCGTCCTCCAGGGCACGGCCGCCCTGGGCACGACCTGGGAGAACGTGACCGAGGCCCCCACCGTTGAGGGCGATCAGAACGTGGTGGTCCTCACCCCTGAGGGAACCCGGTTCTTCCGCCTGATGGCACCGTAGCCGCTCGCAGAAGTCCGCGCTCGGAAAGATCCCGAGCGGCTGCCGTCCACTGCGTCCACCCCACGGACGGCGGCCGCCTCGGGATGGGGTGCGGTCGGTTTCGACCCTCGCCTCCATCTGCAATTCGCGATTCACCAGGGTGTTGCACATGTGCGTGTGACGAGTGCCAGCAGATTTGCCAGCAAAGCGGAACCCCGGCTAAACCCCGGCATACCCGCTTGACTCGTGCCCACTTTCTGGAGGGAGCGCAGGCCTCGGACCCGACGCGCCTGGCGGCTAAGGCCAGCGTTCGCGGGACTACCGGAAGGCGGTGGAACTGGCCGCTCGCAAGGACACCGCCGGCGCCTTCCATTTGCTCGAACGCATCGGCGCCGTGACGGAACTGCCGGAGGGCAAGGTTCAGGCCGCGGCCGCCGTTGCGTACGTCGAAGCCACCGGGGCGTCGAAGGTGGCTCTGATGGTGGCGCCCACCTGGAACGAAATCGAAGTCGTCACGGGGAAGGTTCGCGACGCCTTGAGGGCTTCGGGGACGTGGCGCGGCCCAGACAGTGAATTGAACACCTTCCATTCGTTGTCCTGGACCGTCGCCCAGAAGCGTGACCCGGCCCGGTACCGGACGGGCCAGTGGGTGCGGTTTCACCTCCCCCGGGGTCTCTTCGGTCGGCACGAGACGCTGTGCTCGCCACGAGCCGCTCCATGCCGGCGGTTCATCGGGAGCAGTTCTACGTCTCGATCTCCCGGGGTCGAAATCGATGCCGCATCTTCACCGACGACCGGTAGCAACCCCGCGCCAGGGTGACCGCATCGAGTTCCCGGGTTGCCGCCGTCGAAGCGGTGAACGGTCAAGCCCTGCGCCGGGCGCTGGTCCGCCAAGTTACCTGAAACCACAGCACTCCCGCCGCTCGTTGCCCTGCGCGTATAGCCGGAGGAGGCGGCCAAACTGATCGGATGCGCCTCCCACGACATCCCGATCCTCATTCGCACC
>JBBQML010000727.1:0-3150 GCA_038328885.1 Verrucomicrobiota bacterium
GGTCTTCAGTACCGGAGCCGGGTGTTTGAGCAGGGTCCGCAAGGCCCGATCGTGGGGGGCTACCAGGCCGATTTCGAGGCCGGCAAGACCTACAGCGGGATCCTCTACGAGGAACGGGGCCGAGGGATCCTGGCCCAGCGCGGCCAATCGGTTCGGGTCGTCAGCACAGAGGGCGGCAAACACCGCGTGGACGTGACCGGGGCGGTCGGCAAGTCCGATGACATCCAGGCGGCCATCAAGTCCGAGGATTGGAACGACTACACGATCGTGGCTCGCGGCAACCACCTCGTCCACAGCATCAACGGCCGGACCACGGTGGACGTGACCGATGACGATGCCGCTCACGCGGCAAAGTCGGGCATCCTCGCTTTCCAGGTCCATCAGGGGCCACCCATGATCGTCCAGCTCAAGGACGTCCAGCTCAAGAAGTTGGGCGGCGCCGGGGTCGCCGGGGTCGCCGGCGACCTCGAGGCGGCCCAGGGCTCCTGGGCGGCGGTGTCCGGGATGCGGGACGGTGAAGCCCTCCCCGAAGAGTGGGTTTCTTCGGTCCGCCTGCAGATCAAAGGCACGAAGTACGAGGTGAGCTGGACGGACGGTGGCGACGCCGGGGTCCTGAAGTTCCGTCAGGAGACGACCCCGAAGCAGATGGACATCGAGAGCGACGGGGCGGGCCAGATTCAGGGCATCTACGAACTCAAGGGCGGGGAGATGAAGATCGCCTATCCCCGGGACGGTGGGGAGCGCCCGAAGGATTTCAAGGCCGGGGCCGGTTCGTCGGGCATGGTGATCACCTACCGCAAGAAGTAGGATTCCGTGTCCGGCTGGCCCAAGATGAACACTGCCGTGTTCCGCACCGCGTTCGTTCTGCTGCTCCTCGGGCTGTGGGGATCCGTGGCTGGTTGTGCGACGAAGCGCATCGATTGGGACGGCCGCATCGGGGGGTACACCTACGACGACGCGATCCGGGAGTTGGGTCCGCCGGACAAGTCGGCCAAGCTGACCGATGGTTCCGTGGTGGCCGACTGGCTGACGGTGCGGGGGATGCAAACCGCGACTGCGTTTGGGGCGGGGGGGTGGGGTCCCTATCGCGGCTCCGGCTACGGGCATGCGGGGTCGAGCTACGTGGTGATGGATCCGCCTTCTCCGGACCGGTTCCTGCGCCTGAGCTTCGACCCGGAGGGGAAGCTGGCTTCCTGGCGGAAGGTGAGCAAATAGTCCCGCATGCCGCGCCTGCTCGCCCTCTTCGTGGCCGTGGTGGTGATCTTGGGGGGGATCTTTACCAGCCTGCCGCTGCTTCGCGAGAAAGCTGTTCAGCAGCGCGCCCAGCTTCAGTTGCAGGAAGAACTCCGGGTCGAACAAGCGCGCGCTCGCGAACTCGCCGCGAAGATCCACGCCGTGAAGACCGACCCCAAGACGGTCGAACGTCTGGCTCGGGAGAAGTTCGGTCTCGCACGCAACGGCGAGATCATCTTCAAGTTCCGCTCGGATCTGCCCACGCCTTCCTTGAACAGCCTGCCCTTTTCGCGGACCCGCCAAGACCGCTGATAGCCAAAAGGCGCCGCCTCCGGTGGCGGCGCCCTCGGCAGGGTGGGTGAGGGCCGGCCTGCTACTTCGAGTACTGCTCGAAGGCCGCCTGGTCGCTCTTGAACGCCTTGGCCTTCTCGCCTACGCGCAGAATCTTTACCGTGGTGATCTTGTCGCCCTGCTTGATCGCATCCACGATCTTCTGACCTTCGACCGTCGAGCCGAACACCGTGTGCTTGCCGTCGAGGTGCGGGGTCGGGACGTGGGTGATGAAGAACTGACTGCCGTTGCTGGCCGGGCCGGCGTTCGCCATCGAGAGGATCCCGGGGCGGTCGTGCTTCAGAGATGCGACGATCTCGTCCTTGAACCGGTAACCCGGGCCGCCGCGGCCCGTGCCGGTGGGATCGCCGCACTGGACCATGAAGCCCGGGATGACGCGGTGGAACACGACGCCGTCGTAGAAGGGTTGGCCGTTCTGCGGCTTGGGCGCAGACCCGTCTTTCGAGTAGTTCTTCGTCCCCTCGGCCAAGCCCACGAAATTGGCGACGGTCAACGGGGTTTTCTCGAACTCCAGTTGCAGGACGATCTTGCCTTTGGTGGTGTCGATCTCGGCGTATAAGCCGTCTTTTAGCTCAGCAGCATTGGACATCGGGACGACGCTAAAGACCCCAGCGGCGCCCAGCAAAGGCAAAAACCGGCGGGCTGAATGGCGGACTGTTTTCCAGAAGGTGTGCATGGTTCGCAAAACATGCGGAAAACCGGAGCTTTGTGAAGCTCGTTCTGGCGCTACCACGCTCCCGTGACCAGGTAGTCGTGGATGGCCCGCGCAGCCTGGCGGCCGGCGCCCATCGCCAGGATCACGGTGGCCCCGCCCGTGACGATATCGCCGCCCGCAAACACGCCGCATTTGCTGGTCTTCAGGCTCTGGACATCGGCCACGATGTAACCGTGCCGCGTGGTGGCGAGATCCGGCGTGGTGGATTGAACCAGCGGGTTTCCGCGGTTGCCGATGGCGATCACCGCAACGTCGATCGGCACGGTGTGCTCGGAATCGGGCACCGGGACGGGGGAACAGCGTCCCGACTTGTCGGGGGCACCCAGGACCATCGTCTGGAGGTTCACGCCGGTCAGGACGCCCTTGTCGTCGCCGATAAACCCCAGGGGATTCGTGAGCATCCGGAACTGCACTCCCTCGTCGCGGGCGTGCTTGGCTTCCTCGGCGCGGGCCGGCATCTCGGCCGCGGACCGACGGTACATGATGTAGGCGTTCCTGGCCCCCAGGCGAAGCGCGGTGCGGACGGCATCCATCGCGGTATTGCCCCCGCCGAAGACGGCCACGTTCTTGTCCCGGCAGTCGTACACCGGGCTGTCGTAGGCCGGGAACTGATTCGCCTTCATCAGGTTCACGCGGGTGAGGAATTCGTTGGCGGAGTACACCCCGCAGAGGTGCTCGCCCGGGATGTTCAGGAACATCGGCAGGCCGGCCCCGGTGGCGACGAAGACGGCGTCGTAGTGCTCCTCCTCGAGCAGCTCATCCACCGTCACGGTGCGGCCCACGACCACGTTCGTCTGAAAATCCACGCCCATGCGCCGCAGGTTATCGACTTCCTCCCGCACGATCTCCTT
>JBBQML010000728.1:0-3143 GCA_038328885.1 Verrucomicrobiota bacterium
TGCCTCCGGGTTCTCCGTCTCCGTCGGGCCGCCGGTCGATGACCTCGAGGCGCGCTACCAGACCCTGTTGGCCGTGGATGACGCGGCGCAGGAGGAGATGGACGTCTGGATTCGTGAGACGGACGCCCGGCGCGGGGCGGCTGACCCGGTGGCGTTGCAGAAACGCATCGACGCTCGTCTGGCGGAGGTGGATCAGGCCTACCGCGATTTCCTGGAGCGCCAGCCCGGGCATGTCCGGGCGCGGATCGCGTACGGGAGCTTTCTGGACGACACGGGGCGGGAGTGGTTGGCGCAGGCGCAGTGGGAGAAGGCCCTGGAACTCGAGCCCCGGAATCCCGCCATCCACAACAACCTGGCCGGGCTCTACGGGCATCGTGGCCCCGTTACGAACGCCTTCCACCACTTCGAGAAGGCGATCGAACTGGCACCCCGGGAATCGACGTACTACCGGAACTTCGCGACGGTGGTGTTCCTGTTTCGCCGCGACGTGATGCAGCACTACGCGATCACGAACGAGCAGCAGGTCTTCGACAAGGCGCTTGGCCTGTACCGCAAGGCGCTGTCGTTGGATCCGGACAACTTCATCGTGGCAGCCGATCTGGCGCAGACCTACTACCTCATCAAGCCGTCGCGTCACGAGGAGGCCCTCATTGCGTGGCAGCGGGCGTACGAACTCGCCGGGGACGACCTCGAGCGGGAAGGGGTGCGGCTGCACCTCGCGCGGGTGCAGGTCCAGGCCGGCCTCTTCGATGCGGCGCGGACCAACCTGGCCCTGGTGACCAACGCCAACTACGCAGTGGTCCGGGAACGCGTCCTCAAGACGCTCCAGGGCCGGGAGAATCCCACGCCCGAGCGGGCTCCCAACGCGCCCCGGTTCTGAGGCCCTGCCGATGAAGCGCGGTTGGTTCTGGCTGGTGGTCCTGTGGGTCGTCCTGGACGGCTGGCTGGTGCGCTGGTGGCTGCTGGACCGCCGGGAATCGCGCGCGGAGTCGCACATCCTCCGGGCAGCCCGCCACTACTCCGTGGAGCCGGCCCTGGTCAAGGCGGTCGTCTGGCGGGAGAGCCGCTTCCGCGAGGATGCCCGAGGGGCTGCCGGGGAGTTGGGACTGATGCAGGTCGGCGCCCTTGCCGCACGTGAATGGGCGGAGGCGGAACGCCTGAGCGGGTTTCGGCATGACCAGGTGCTCGACCCGGGGCAGAACGCCCGTGCGGGGACGTGGTACCTCGGCAAGTTGATGCGGCGCTACGCCCAGACCGACAACCCGGCCGCATTTGCGCTGGCGGATTACAATGCCGGGCGCGCCAACGTGCGGCGATGGTTGAAGGGCCCGGGATCGACGAACAGTGCCGCGTTCCTCGCCGCCATGGACTTCCCAGGGACGCAAGACTACGTGCGGGCAATCCTGGCCCGGCGGGAGGTGTACCGGGTGGTGTTTCCGAGGGCGGGCCAGTAGCGCCGGCGCTCAATCCACCGTGATCGCCAGCATCCGCCGCTGCATCTCCGCGCGCGCCTCTTCGAGGGCCAGTTCATCGGCCCCCTCGCTGACTTCCATGGACGGGCCGAACACCACGTTGATCGGACCGAATGGTAGCGGGATCTGGAAACGGTCCCAGCTCTTCAGGCGGAGCTTCCAGCGAGCGTTGAGGGCGGCCGGCACGAGGCGTCGGCCCGTCAATCGTGCCAGGGCCACGACGCCCGACTGGACGGCGTAGGCCGGCCCCCGCGGCCCGTCCGGGGTGAGGGCGATGTCCAACCCCTGATCGGCCCAGGATTTCAGTTCGAGCAGGGCCTGGGAACCCCGCCGGCTGCTCGAGCCGCGCACGGGTTGAACGCCGAAGTCGTTGAGAACGGCGGAGAGCAGCGCTCCATCGCGGCTGGCGCTGACCATGGCGGCAAGCCGCCGGCCACCGGCCCGGGGTTGGATGTAGCGGCGGTGGATCAGCAGCGAGAAGAACAGGCGGTTGTGCCAGATGGCGTAGATCATGGGCTCGCCTTGGGCGATGGCCATGGACCCATGCGGATCGACCAGGCTCCAGCGTTGGGCGAGGGCGTTCGCAAGGACGGCGCCCCAGATCGAGCGGGCCATCAGGCGTTGCAGGGCGGTCGCCCGGTGCGGGATGACCGGGCCGGACACGCGACGCGGGGGTGACTTCGGGGTCATCCTCCCGTGCCCTTCCGGAGTGCCGCGCGGACCAGTTGCTCCACCGACGCCTGCGGACCCAGGACTGCCTGCGCGGCACGGATCGTCTCCTGGGCGTCCGGGGCCCGATAGCCCAGGGCCAGCAACGCGAGGAGCGCGTCCTGCACGGCGCGCTCCTCGGGCGCTGGGGCCCGCGCGGTCGGGTTGCCGGGGGCGGGCAACCCGCCTCCGACCTTGTCCTTCAGCTCCACGACAATCCGTTCCGCGGTCTTCTTACCCACACCTGACAGGCGCGACAGGGCCTTGATGTCACCAGTGGCGACGGCGATCCGGAAGTCCGCCGCGGGCATGCCGCTCAGGATGTTCAGGGCGATCCTGGGGCCGATGCCCGAGACGGTGTGGATGAGCAGACGGAACAGGTCGCGCTCCGACGCGGTGGCGAACCCGTAGAGCAGATGGGCGTCTTCGCGGATCGAGAGGTGGGTCAGGAGATGAACCTCGGCGCCGGGAGCCGGCAGTCGGTCGAAGGACGACAGTGGAATCAGCACCTCATAGCCAACCCCCCCAACGTCCACCGTCACCTGGGTGGGCAGTGCGTCCACGAGTCGTCCGTGCAGGAAGGTGATCATGAAGCGGGCTGGAGCGGAGGTTTCGACCTCACTCCACGTCCGGGTCCGCGCGGTCCCCGGGGCGGTGGCGGGGGAACTCCGAGGGCGAGTCGGCTTCGTATTCTTCCCCGCTGCCACGGTGCGTGATGGACTTGGAGAGCGGTCGGCGGATTTCGCGTTGGCGACGGAGGTGGCGGCTGACGCCGGCGGCGACGACGACGAGGAGCAGGCCGAGGAGGAGTGCCACGACGACGACGAGGACCCAGGCAGCGGCAAGGCGGGAGGGCATAGGTCAGAGGCGGCGGCGCGGGGAGAGTGTGTACCGGTTGGTTTCGCGCGCGAGCACCAGGGCGAGGGCGAGGGCGTCCGCGGGGTCGGGGGCCGGGGGTTCGGG
>JBBQML010000729.1:0-3136 GCA_038328885.1 Verrucomicrobiota bacterium
GTGGTTCCGTGGTGACCTCGGGAGCCAGGCCGAGGCCCCAGAGCGTGACCCGTTCCGCGGGCACGTCCTGGGCGCGGATCGGGACGAGGCGGGGGGGCACGGTCATGGGTTTGGGCATCCCCGGCAGCAGACCGGTCACGAGGCGGAGGGCGGCTTCCACCGTCGCGCGGGTCCGTGCAGTTTCAGTGGCGTCCGTGCCCTCGACCCACACCACGGCGGCGAAGGTGGTGAGAGCGACCTCGTGGATCCGGGTGCGGGCAGGGGACAGGGCAAGGTGCTCGAGGAATGCGCCAATGGCGGTCGGTTCGGTGGGTACCTCGCGGCCGCGGGCGAGGACCAGACGGCGGCCGTCCGGTGCCGTGAGCACGAGCGTTGGTTCGGTGGCGGGGGGTTCGGTCGTCGACGGGGCGGGGTTGAACTCGAGGTTGGAATCCAGAAAGGAGCCCGTGGTGAGCGGGTGGTAGGAGCGGATGAGGTCCGGGGCACCCGGCCCGGCCAGGGTGAGACTGTAGGGGGATTCGCCCAACTCCACGAAGCCGGTGTCCCGGACGGAATACCGACAGGCGTCGGCGGGCAGCGGTATGAGGAAGAGCGGGGCCAGCATCAGGGGGAGGGCTGCCTGCCGTCCCCGGGTTGACGGGCCCCTGAGGGTGTCCCTCGAAATCCCGCCCGCGAGCTTGCGCAGGATCCGAAAGAACGCCGGGGCCGGGGCGGGGGCGGGGGCGGGGGGGGTGTGGGGTGAAGGGATCATGACGGCCGCCGTGCGAGACTTTAGAGGTTGCCGCAAACCGGACAACCGGGCAGGCGACGAATTCGAAACCTTCGGAAGGCAGGTTCGCGCAAGTTCCCGGTGAGCAGAGTTCCGGCGAGCGCCGGGCCCAGGCCGGTCACCAACTTGATTACTTCGAGCGCGGCCAGGCAGCCCGCGGTGCCCGCGACGGCGCCCAGGACCGGGAACTGCCGGGTCCAGCCGGGATGCTTTTCCGGGTAGAGGCAGCGCAGGCAGGGTGTCTGCCCCGGCAGGAACGTGGTCAGATGGAACTCCAGGTCGAACACGGCGCATTCCACCATGGGTTTGCGGGCGGCGACGCAGGCGGCGTTGAGGGCGTAGCGTTCCTCGAACAGCGGGGCGCAATCGACGACGACCTCGGCCTCCTCGGTCACCCCGGGGGCGTTATCCGTGCCGACGTTCGAGGGGATGGCGACGATCTCCAGACGTGGGTTCAGCGCCTGCAGGTGCTCCACTGCCGAGGCCAGCCGGGACGACCCGATGCGGCCCTGGGTCATGAGCACCTGCCGGTTCAGATCGGAGGGCCGGATGTCTCCCGCGTGAGCCAGGATGAGTCGACCGATGCCCGCGGCGGCGAGTTCGAGGGCCACCATTCCCCCGAGGCCGCCGACCCGGGAGATCAGGACCGTCGCCGCCTTGAGACGGCGCTGCCCGAGTTGGCCGAGGCCGGTGACGTCCCGTTGCCACTCGTACACTGAGCGCTCTTCGGGGGAGAGCGGGGGCAGGGTGGCTTCAGGGCGTGAGTTCATGGGCGCTGGGGGTTGGGCTGGGGGCTGGGCTGGGGGTTGGGCTGGGGGCTGGGGCGCTTTCGAGTTGGCCTTCGCGCAGGACGAAGACGAGGTGGGCCAGGCGGTCGGCCTCGGCGCGGTTGTGGGTGATGTGGAGGACCGTCACCCCGGTGCGTTCCTGGACCGATGCCAGGAGGTCGCAGAGGCTGTCCCGGGTGTCCTGGTCGAGGGCGCTGAGGGGTTCATCCAGGCAGAGGATGGGAGGGTGAAAGGCGAGGGCACGGCCGAGGGCGACCCGCTGGGCTTCGCCGCCACTCAGACCCCGGATCGACCGGTCGAGAAGGGGGGTCAGGCTGAGCCAATCGGCGAGTTCGGCGACGCGTTCGGCGATGGTGGCGGGTTTCCAGCGGCGGAGGTGGAGGGCGAAGGCGAGGTGTTCGCGGACGGAAAGGTGGGCGAACAGGGCGCCGTCCTGGGGCACGAGGCCCACGCCGCGTGTGGCGGGGGGGCGGGCGGTGACGTCCTGGCCACCCAACCGGATGCGTCCCTGGGTCACGTGGCGCAAGCCGCAGATCGCCTCCAGCAGCGTGGTCTTGCCGGAGCCGGTGCGACCCATGAGCACGGCGTACCGTCCCGTGGGCACGGTGAAGGACACGTCGCGCAGGGCGAAAGGCCCGGCAGCGACCGAGAGATGATCGATCTCGATCACGGGTGGGACGGGTGGGTGGACGTTCTGCGTTTCACAGCGTGGGCGGGTGGGGCTGACCCAGGCCGGGGTCGCGGCCGCCGAGGCGGAGGATAAACAACGCCAGCACGGCAGCCGCGACCATGAGGAGGGAGACGGCGACGGCGGCCTCGAGGTTGCCCACGCTCAACTCGAGGAAGACGGTGGTGGAGAGGACCTCGGTCTTGAAACGGGTGGCGCCGGCGAAGACCAGGATGGGGCCGAACTCCCCGAGTGACCGGGCCCAGGCGATCGTGGCGGCGGCGAGGATGCCGCGCCGCGCGCCGGGGAAGGCCACGCGCCAGAAGGCCTCGGGGCGGTGACAACCGAGGGTGAGCGCCACCTGCTCGGGGCGGGAATCCAGTTGCTCGAACGTCGTTCGCATCGTCCGGACGGCGAAGGCGCAAGCCACCATGAACTGGGCGAGGATGACCCCGGGCACGGCGTAGGTCACGGGCAGGAACTGCTCGATGAAGCGGCCGGGAGGGGTTTGGAAAAGGATGAGGAGGCTGAGTCCGACCACCAGCGGGGGAAGCACGATCGGGATATCGATGGCCAGATCAATAAGGTTGCGCCCGGGGAATCGCACCCGGGCCAGCAGGTATCCGAGGGGCACGGCGACCCACAGCGAGAGGAGGGTCGTGAGGGTGCAGGTGAGGAGGCTGAGGCGGATGGCGTAGCGGATTTCCGGAGTCCGCAGCGCGGCCATGAGGTGGCCCGGGGTGGTGTAGAGGAAGTCGGCGAGCAGGGTGGCGCCGAGCAGGACCAGGTACACGCCGCCGAGGAGGGACAGTGCGAGGTATAAACGTCGGTCCCGCGGGGAAAAGGGGGCGATGTGCGTCACCGGGCGGGCTCGGGTGGGGCGGGGGCGCGCCAGCGGAAGCCGGCCTGGAC
>JBBQML010000730.1:0-3128 GCA_038328885.1 Verrucomicrobiota bacterium
CCCCTCCTCCTCAAGGGGAGGTTCCTGAGGCCGCTTCACGGTTCGTAGGCGGACGATGCGGACTCGGGCAGGGACGCGGGTGCGCCACGCCTCCCGACATCCGAGGCATCCGAGGCATCCGGTTCGAGGGCTTGGGCGATCACCCGGCCTTCGGATAAACCCAGGGTGCGCGGTATTCCCGACGGAGGAGGCGGTTGGCTTCCGCGTCGCCCACGACGCTCTCGTGCTGGCCGTCCCACTGCACCGTGCGGCCGAGCTTGAGGGCGAGCATTCCGAGGAGGCTGAGGTTGGTGGAGTAGTGGATGGCCTCGATGTCGGATACCGGCCGGCGGCCGGTGCGGATGGCGTCCAGGAAGTCGGCCCAGAGTTCCTTGATGTTCTGCTGATCCGGCTCGTTCAGTTGGGGGGGTTGTTCGAGGACCGGCTTCTTGTCGTCGGCCGGGTAGAATTTCCAGCCCTGGTGCCAACCCAGGTGGAAGGTGCCCTCGGTTCCGTAGAAGTAGCAGCCGACGTTCTCGCCCTTCTCGGCGTTGTTCCCGGCGAACTGCCGATGTTCCCAGGTGAGTGTGAACTCCTCGAACTCGAAGATGGCTACCTGGTGATCGGGAGCGTCGGAAGTCTGCTCCTTCTCGTTGTAGACGGGGGCGCCCTTGATCGGGCGGCCGCCGTGGGAGGAGACCCGGCGCGGCCACTTCTCCTCCAGGATCCAGAGGGTCTGGTCCATCCAGTGGACACCCCAGTCACCGAGGGTTCCGTTGGCGAAATCGAGGTAACTCCGGAAGCCCCGCGGGTGCAGGCCTCCGCGCCACGGGTTGGAGAGATCGGGCGCGCCGTTGTAGTGCCGCAACGGGCCAGGGCCGCACCACAGGTCCCAGTCGAGTTCGGTGGGGGGTTGGGAGTTGGGGGTGGGCTTCTCGGGGCCGTTGCCGCCGTAGTGCACGAAGGCGCGCACCATGCCGATCTTCCCGGCCTTGCCGGAGCGGAGGAATTCGCGACCGGAGACGTTGTGGGGCGACACGCGTCGATGGGTGCCGACCTGGACGACGCGGTTGTTCCGGCGGGCGGCGGCCACCATCGCCCGGCCCTCCTGGATGGTGTGGCTGATGGGTTTCTCGACGTAAACGTGGGCGCCGGCTTCGACGGCGGCGATGGTCTGGAGCGGATGCCAGTGGTCGGGCGTGGCCACGATGACGACCTCGGGCTTTTCGCGGGCGAGGAGCTCGCGGAAATCCCCGTAGGCTTTCGGCTCGTCGCCACGTTCGCGTCGCACCCGTTCGACCGTGGGTCGGAGCAGGCGCTGATCGACGTCGCAGAGGGCGGTGATCTTGCAGGCGCCAGAGGCCATGGCCTCGCCGAGGATGTTGTTGCCCCACCAACCGCAGCCGATGAGGGCGGTGCGGTAGGTGCGGGTCGGGGACTCCGCGCCGACCAGGCGAAGGGCTGGCAGGGTGGCGGCGGCGAGGGCGGTGGTCCGGAGGAAGGAACGTCGGTTGGGCTGCATGGCGGCGAGGGTTTGAAGCCGGTAGGAAGGGTGGGCAAACGGTGGCCAGCCCGGGCGAGCCGCGCAAGTCCTCAAGGGGAGCCAGGAACTGCGCGAAAACGCGCAACCAGATCCCGCACGCCGGTCGCGGCATTTCGGTTTTCTCCCCGGACCCGCTGATTACGTTCACCGGCATGGCTGCATTCCGTCGGATGAGGGTTGCCAGGTGGCTTGGGGGCCTTGGGCTCTGCGGAGTCGCCCTGGTGGTTCTCTTCGGGATGATGGCACGCTCCTTCGACGCCCGAGACTGGCCCGGGCTGGTGCAATGGGTTCAGGGCTGGCGGTCGGTGACGAGTCTCTCCCCGCACGACGACGTTCGGTGGGTGAACCTGAGCCGCTTGGATCTCCGAGGCCTCGAACCGATCATGCCCACGATCGGTTTCAATTTGCAGACCCGCTGGCCGGGGGCCGAGCGGTTGCCTCCAGGTTTCGACCCGGGTCGGATGCTGACCAACGCCATGGACCCTGGGCTTGGGCTGCGTGGGTTGCACCGCCAGGGCATCACGGGTCGCGGCGTGAGTGTCGCCATCATCGATTACAACGTGATCGGGGTCCACCCGGAGTATGCCGAACGCCTGGCCAGCATCCACCGCCCGCCGGGTGTCGAGCCGAGGCATTCCAGCATGCATGGCCCGGCGGTGCTCAGCCTGCTCGCGGGCCGGAACTGCGGAACTGCCCCCGAGGCTCGGGTCCATTTCATCGCCACCACGGATCCCGGAGGCGACTCTGCGGAACATGCACGGGCGCTGGACTCGATCGTCGAAGAGAACCGGCGGCTGCCGCCCGGGGAGCGCATCCGGGCCGTCTCCATCTCGGCAGCCCCATCAGGACCGGCGCTCCATCCCGCCCGGAACGGCGCGGCCTACGAGGCAGCCTGTGATCGGGCCGAGGCCGCCGGGATCCTCATCGTCGACGGCACAGTGCACCGCGGCTTCATCGGTCCCTGTTCGCTCGAGCCAACCGCCACCGATGACCCCGCGCGGTGTCGTCCGATCCAGGCCCGCGGACGGACCAACTATTTCGCCGGCCGGGTGCTCTGCCCGACCAGCCCGCGAACCACCGCGGAGGAGTACGGCCCGCGTCACCTGGGCTATCAGTACTGTGGGCTGCAGAAGGAGACTCAGGCTGGTGCCGGTTCGAGTTGGTCGATGCCCTACGCCACCGGGGTCGCCGCGCTGGCATGGCAGTTGCGACCGGAGTTGGGCCCCGCGGAGATGCGGGAACTGCTTCGTGCAACGGCACGCGTCCTCCCCACGGGGGAGCGCATCATCGATCCGCCTGCCCTGGTGGCGGTGCTGCGGGATCCTGCCTTTCGCGTCGCCCACTCGCCGGATGTGCCCGCGTCGGGTACCGCTGGCACGGTGCCGGAGGATCGGAACTCGCCATGAATGGACGAATCCCGCGGAGCAGGGGGCCGATCGGTCAGGGAGTGCCGCCGAGGTTGCGAAGGGCCTCCCGGACCGTGCGTCGGCTGGTGCCCAGCCAGGCACTCGTGCATCCACAGGTTGTCGGTGCGGTGGACCGTACCAAAGCGGCGGCGCGCGTTGCTTCCCGCCGCACTCCAGGAGGAGCGGCGCGCCTTGGAGTG
>JBBQML010000731.1:0-3127 GCA_038328885.1 Verrucomicrobiota bacterium
GCCGGTCCGCGTGGACGCCTTCGACGAGTCGGGCACCGATGCCACCTCGGCTCAGCTGATGGGCATCGAACTGTTCATCCAGGCCAAGAGCCTCATGGGGGAGCTGGCCGATGACCTCATGGACGGCGCCCTCTGGCTGCATCCGACCATCCTCGCCGCGCTCGAACTGGCCGATGAGACCAGTTTCGACAAGGCCAGCCGTGGCCCGTGGACCATCCGCACCTACCGCGGCATTCCCATCTACACGTCCGAGGCGCTGGTGCGCGCCGGCACCACGAACGGCTTCGTGTACGACACCTACCTCCTGGCCAAGGGGATCATCGCCAAGGGCGAGAAGCCGCAGAAGACCGACGTCGTCGACGTGGCCGCGCTCCAGATGGAGAAGAAGTTCGGGCTCAACAACGAGATCATCTACGACCGGACACGGTTCGTGCTTCACCTGAACGGCACGAAGTGGGTCGGCACCCCAGCCGCTGAGAGCCCGAGCAATGCCGAACTCGGGACCATCGCCAACTGGAACCTCGTGCTGGGCACGGCCAACCGCGTCGGAGCCGTGTGCATCCGCACCAACGGGTAAGGACTCACCATGCCCAAGGTTGACCCATACCCGGAGCCCGTGGCGCTGACCGCCATCGACCTCAAACATCTCACGCGGGCGCAGGGCGAAAAGGGCCGTGATGCCCGGCTTCGCCGCCTCGCCCGCCGCAACCGAGACGTGGCCTGGCTGCTCGCCGAGCACCAGCGCCTCGCCGCCACCAAGCCCAAGAAGGCCAAGCCCACCGAAACGCCGTGACGCTGACCGAACAAGCACGCCTGGCTGGGATCCAGTCCCAACTCGCGGTCCGGGGACGCACCGTGACGCACGTCCGGAGCGGCCTGATCTTCCGCGCCCTTGGGCAGCACGTTCCGGGCTTCAAGCCCCGGCCGGCGGCCGAGGGGGCGTATGCCTTCGGCTCCGAGGAGCGCTCGGAGGACAACCTCTACGCCATTCGCGGCGATCTCGGTTCAGTCTCGATCGCAGTCGGGGACGAGTTGGCAGGTGCCGCTGGCACCTTTCGCGTGGTCGCCGTCGAGGACTCCCCCCACGACGTGTTCATCCGCTTCACCGTGGAGGTCGCCCGTGCTTGACCTGTCCGTCAACTCCCGCGACTTCAACGACGCGGTCACCCGCTACATCCTGACCCTCGGGAAGGATGCCCGCGGCGCGGTCCGGCAGCAGTCCATGCTGCTGGGCCGGAAGCTCGTTCAGTTCACGCCCCCGGGGACGCGAGCCCAGGGCCGCAAGGTCGTGGCCCGGGACATTCGGCGGGCAGTGACCCCGATCCGCCCCTCGGACTTCGAGGCTCCCAGCATCAAGAAGCTGATCCGCAACCGCGACTACGCAGCCCTCGAAGTCGTGTTCTCGCGTTTCAAGCAGGGCGGCTTCGCGGGGTTTCAGGTCCTGCCGTTCTCCGCGGAACTCCACCGCTCGCGCCGGGACCGGCGGGGCCGAGTGACGCGCTCCGCGAAGGTCGCCACGCCGGATGCGCCGCAGGTCCGCGACTACATCCGCCAGGTCCAGACCCACGTCGGGCGGGCCAAGGGCGGTTGGGTCCCGACGGTCACCCGGCTGGGGGGCAACGTCCCGGAGTGGCTCCTGCGCCACGCCGTCACCGGCACGGTCGAGGATCGCACCGGCTCCATGAACCCCTCGGTGAAGATGAAGAATCGGTCCGAGTGGGCGGGGGACGTCAATGTCGACCGCGTCCTGGCGGGGGCCATGGGAGCCCGCCGGCAGGCCATTCTCACCTCTATCCAGAAGGCTGCGACGGGTGCCGCCAAGACTTCCCGCCTCAAGCGATGAACCTCTGGGACATCCAACCCGCGGTGAAGGCCGCCATCGAAGCGCACCCGTCGATGACCGGCGTTCCCGTGCTGCTCGATGACGGCGCCTACGACCGCACGCCGGGCCGTGAAGCGGCGCTGAAGTCGGCAGGTGTCGTGATGATCGTCTGGCAGATCGCCAGCTTCGGCATCCCCGCCTCGGCCCGCGACGGCGTGGCCGCCCATCTCGTCTACACGCCCGTGGTGATCGAGGAAAACGTCGAGCGCAACCGCCACGGCGGCCTCGGACTCCCGTGGGAGCGTCTTCTCCAGTGCGGCCTCGAAGCCCTCAGCGGGCGACGTCAGTCCGGCTTCGAGTTCCAGCTCTACGACCCCGCCTGGCAGAACCTCGGCAAGGTCGACGGGGTCACCAGAGTCGTCCTGAACATCCTTTGCACCGCCTACGTGAAGCCCCTCGGCACCACCGGAACCTTATGAAACACCCCGAACGCTTTCGTCGGCTCTCGTCCATCGCCATCAGCCTCTGGGTTCTCCACGGACTCACGCTGCTCGCGGCAACCACGGACGCACTGCAACCCATCGCGCACGTCGCTGACGTCGCCCGCGAGAAGGATGTGGTCTGGCTGTCCCTGGTCACGGCCATCGTCGCCCTCGTCTTCAGCGCCTGGCTGGTCCGCCAGATGATGGCGCAGGCGGTTGCCTCCATCACCGCCATCAACGCGTTGGCACAGGAACTTCGCGGCCGCCCCTGCTTCTACCGCGAGGCCGAACTCGACCGTCATCGTCAACACCCGCCCGTATGAGCCGACGAACCATCCAAGTCCGGCGCATCCAGGAAGTCGAACTCGTGCGCGAGCACTGGGTGAACGGCCAACGCTTTAATCCCGGAACCGTCCTGTGCCTCCCGGCGACGTGCGCCTCGAACCTGATCGAGGTGGGTGCCGCCAAGGTCCGGGACACCGAACCTCCAACCTCCGACTCCAACTGACCCCATGCCTACCGCCATCACCCTCGGGCACATCGAGGCCCACGAGAAGCTCACCGCTCGCCTGTTCGTTCAACCGACCGGCGAGTCGGGCTACGTCGACTGCGGCAACGTCGCCGACTACAAGCACACGCCCGAGAAGCAGTACAAAACCCGGATGGTGGCCGAGGGCGGTTTCCGCCGGGTCAATGACGAGCAGGTCGACACCGTCCACGACCGTTGGGAATTCACCCTCGACGAGATGGACGCCTTCAACCACCGGCTCCTGCATCTCGCGCAGGCTCCGTCGAGCGTCAGCCAGGCCGCGGCCACGGCTCC
>JBBQML010000732.1:0-3121 GCA_038328885.1 Verrucomicrobiota bacterium
CCGCTGCTCCTCGGTTGGCCGATTGCCGCCGCGAAGGCGCCCGGCCTGATGGTCCGCCACGGGCGCCGCGCCACCATCCGACGTGGCGCCACGATCACCTTCGTGGCCGCCGTGCTGCTCGCGGCGTATGTGGTGTCCACCCTGCCGCTCGCGTTCCTCGCCGTGGTGATGTTCGCCATGGGATTAGGTTTTGGATTAATTTCCACCACTACGGTCGTCGATGCGCAGTCGAGCGTCGCGAAGGAGCGGCGAGGCGTGGTCACGGCACTGGGGGCGTTCTCGCGCTTCCTCGGCGGCGCCATCGGGGTGGCTGCGCTCGGTGCGCTGCGCGACCTTCCGGGACCGGCCGCGGCGCGGGGGATGTCCTGGGTCTTCGTTGGATTCGCCGGGATCGCGTTGCTGACCGTGGTGATCGCGGCGGGGTATGCGGGGGATCTCCCGGATGCAGCATCGCAGTCCCGGGCAGGTTGACATCCATCACGCGTTGTGACCAGAGGAGGTTGTTCTTGGCACCTTCGTTGGCGGCATGCACCCGGAGCCTTCACGCAGTGTTCGCGAAGTGTGGATACGTGCGTCGACAATCTGTGGAGCTGTACAAAGCACTCGGACACGCTGTCTACAAGCATGGGCATGAGGTCCGCCTCGTCCTTGCGACAGACCGTGAAGTGCGGCAGACCCAGGCAATGTTGAGGAAAGTGGGGTTTACCCCCGGCAAACCGTTCCTGAAGCACTCCCGCATCGTGCAGCCGATCTACGGCGCGGACGCGGTCGAGTGGTTCCTCCGTGGCGTGAAGCATGGTGCCCTTGCCCACGAGTTTTCTGCGGCAGGGAGTCGCCGTGTTCGCCGCAGCCGAACCGGAACGGACACTCCCTGAGGCGGTCGGCGTCTTCGAGGACCGCGACCGGCTGTTCGCGCCCCAGACGGCGTCCACCGATTCGTCCGACGGCGACCCCCTACGGTGCCCGGCACGCCAGCGCCCCCTGGACCGCCGCCAGCAGTTCCGGCACGGTGAATGGTTTTTGCAGCAGCGGGCCAGACACCCCGGGATAGCTGACCTCCTTCAGGACGGTCGCGGAATAGCCCGACATGAAGACCAGTGGCAGCGCGGGCCAGCGCCGATGTACCTGTTCCGCGAGCTCGAACCCGCTCATCCCCGGCATCGTGAGGTCGGTCAGCACCAGGTCCGGCGTCACCTGACGCGCGATCACGTCGAGCGCCTGCGCCCCGTGCGCCGCCTGGAACACCCGGTATCCCGCGCCGTGGAGCATGCGGGCCGTACTCGCCCGCAGGCCGGGTTCGTCGTCCACGACCAGCACCGAGGCGCCCGATGGCCAGATTGACTCGATCACCGGAGGCGGGGTCGGCGACTCTTCGCGCTCCGCCCCAGGCGGATGGCACGGCAAGTAGAGGCTGAAGGTGGTGCCCTCCCCCGGCGCGCTCACCACCGTGATGTATCCGTTATTCTGCGTGAGGATCCCGAGGGTCGCCGCCAGCCCGAGCCCGGTGCCCTCGCCCAGCTTCTTGGTGGTGAAGAAGGGTTCGAAGATGCGACTCAGCGTCACGGCGTCCATGCCGCCGCCCGTGTCGCGCACTTGGACAACCGCATAGCGTCCGACCGGTATCGTCCCGGCCACCGCGTCCCGCGGGATGGCGACGTCGCAGGGCGCCATGGTGATCCGGAGGACCCCCCCGGGGGACATCGCCGCGGTGGCGTTCAGGGTGAGGTTGATCAGGACCTGCGCCAGCTGGGTCGGATCCACCCAGGCGTCCAGGGCCCCGCTCCCCCGCAGCTGCAGCACCTGTCCCTGCCCCAAGATCCGGCGCAGCATCGGCTCGGCCTCGCGGACCGCGGCGCGCAGATCAACCGTTGCAGGCCGATGCACCGCCCGACGACCGTAGGCGAGCAACTGCGTGGTCACCGTTGCGGCCCGGTTGGCAGCCAGCACGATCTGGCGCAGATCCGGCAGGCACTCGACCGGCAAACGGGGGTCCTCGATCAGCAAGGCGCCAAAGCCCAGGACGATCTGCAGCATGTTGTTCACTTCATGCGCCACGCCTCCGGCCAGCGCCCCAACGGTTTCCATGCGCTGCGCCTGCTGCAGTCGCTCCTCCATGATCCCGGCATTCCGCTCCGCAGCGAGGCGGTCGCTGATGTCGCGGATAACCAGCAGCACCGACGGCTGGCCCTGGCCCATGAAGGCCACCGCCCGGACCTCCACTGGCAGGTCCACGCCATCCAAGCGGTGCAACGTATCCCGGATCGGCTGCGCGATGGCCAGGACGTCGGCTGCCGAGCGCAGTTGCCCCTGGATTGCCTTCAGGTAGGGTGGGTCGAGCAGGGAATCCACCCGGCGCGCCAGCAGCTGCTCTGGCCGGGTCGCGCCCGCCAGGTCGGCGGCGGCGCGGTTGGCCATGACGACTTCGCCCGCGGCGTGCACCAGAATGCCATCGGGCGTGAGATCCACCAGCCGGTCGAACCGATCATCCCCGGGCTGGCCTACCCCAGTGTGGGCCCGTGCGGCCGTGGCGGTCATGAATCGGCATGGCGGGTGGTGGCGCGGAAACGGGCCCCCGACTTGGTCACATAGTCCAGTACCACCAGTCTCTCCAGGAGCCCCGGCACCTGAGCGGGGACCAGTCCCGTGGTCTGCGCAATCTCGGGTGAGGTCGTCGGACCTGCGGTGGTGATGGCGTCCAGGACCTGCATTTCGGTCGTCGTGAGCCCAGGAAATGTTTCGAGCGGTGCCCGAAGCTGGCGGATCGGCGTGCCTGAGGCGATATCGTCATAGTGGCGCATGGTTGCCCGCAGCTGGACGCCCGTTGCCGTGATCTCGTAGGCCCGGAAGTCCCGACTGTGCTGGCTGCCCCGCATCTTCACCACCACCAGGACCGTGCGCAGTTCTCCCTCGATCTCGACGTAACGGAGGCTGAGGATGTCGTCCGTCAGGAAGGAGATCTGGTAGCCGGTGAAATTCAGCCCGCCCTGGCCGTTCTGGTTGACGACCTCGACCGTGGAGAAGACGGTGACGCCGAGCGCCGTCAGCGCACCGATCAAGCGGTAGAGCGACTCCTGGAAATCCTCCCGGAAGGCCGGCGCCAGCGCCATCTTGAATCCCGAGA
>JBBQML010000733.1:0-3121 GCA_038328885.1 Verrucomicrobiota bacterium
AAAACAGGTCGATGACCGGATAAACAATCCCCCGATAAGGATACTGGTTCGGAAAACTCGCGAGAAACGCGGGCTCCTCAATCTCCAGACCGACTTCCTCGCGGATCTCGCGCCTGAGCGCGTCCTCCGCCCGCTCGCCGATGTCGAGGAAGCCGCCTGGCGGGGCCAGCAATCCCTTTCCCGGGTCCCTGGCGCGGCGCACAAAGAGCATCCGACCGTCGGAGCGTCGCACGAAGACCGCGGTGGCGATGGCGGAGCTGAAAAAGAAAGTGAACCCGCAGGCCGGGCACACGAAGGGAGACACCTCGCCCGGGGTCGGTCGCGGATCCGCGCAGGCCGGACAGAAACGGAAACTGGCGGACGGCAGCATGGTGAGTTGAGTCGAGTTGAGCGGGGCGCGTTGGCGCGCGCTAACCCAGGTAGGGACGCAACACGTTGCCCGCGACCCGCAGCGCGGCCTGACGGCCTTCGATCGTGCGGCCGAAGGTGTCGTCCTCGACCTCGATGCAAACCGGGCCCCGGTACGTGGTTTCCATCAGGGCGCTCAGGAAGCGGCCCCAGTCCATCTCGCCGTAACCGGGGATGCGTGGCTGGTGCCATTCGAGCGGATGCGCGAACACGCCGACCTCGTTCATCCGGTCTCGGCGGATCTTCACGTCCTTGGCATGGAAGTGAAACAGCTTGTCCTGAAACTCCTTCAGCGGGCTGGCCGGATCCATGTGCTGCAGCACGAAGTGCGAGGGATCGTAGTTGAGTCCAAAACTGGGCGAGGGCAGGTCGCTGAACATCCGGCGCCAGATGACCGGCGAGGTCGCCAGGTTCTTGCCGCCCGGCCATTCGTCGCGCGTGAACAGCATCGGGCAATTCTCGATGCCGATCTTCACCCCGTGGTCCTCGGCCAGCGCGAGCAAGGGCTTCCAGGTCCTGAGAAACCGCGGCCAGTTCTCGTCAACGCTCCTCGTCCAATCCCGGCCGACGAACGTGTTCACATTCCGCAGCCCCAGCTTCGGCGCGGCGACGATGACTTTTCGGAGGTGCTCGACGCAGCGACGGGCCGAGGTGGGATCCGGGTCGAGCGGGTTGGGGTAGTAGCCAAGGGCGCTCAGGCTCACGCCATGGCGGGCACAACTCTCCAGGACGTCGTCAACGCGGGCTGGGGTCAGCGTCGCGACGTCGATATGCGTCACCCCGGCGAACTTCCGTTCCGCCTTGCCGACCGGCCAGCACATGGCTTCCACACACCCGAACCCCTCGGCGGCGGCGAAGCCGAGCACCTGGTCGAGGGTGAGCTCGGGGAGAATCGCGGAGACAAATCCAAGTTTCATCAGGAGAGCCAAGGATGGTCGACACGACCTCGGAAGAAAACCCGGATTCCGGCTCGAGGCAGAGGATCCGCCACTTCGCCCTTCCCTGCCCCGAAGGTCTGCACTAACCGATGCGCATGCGCTCTCCAGGTCTCGTCACCCTCGCGGTGGTCCTGGGCCTCGGTCCCCAGCTCCCGGCCTCGCCCCTGCCCGAACCTCCCCTGCCCGTCCCGCAGGAACGCTCCGCGTCCACGCGCCGTGCCGCCAAACCCGTGGTCGCCACGCGTCCCCTTGACGGCATGGAGGACGCCGGCGCCTGGTCGGTGTTCGGCCCCGGCAGGATGCAGGCCACCACCGAAGACCCCTACGCGGGGCGCCAGTCCCTGCGGCTGACCTCACCCACGAAACTGGACCGCCCCGGTCCGGTGCAAGGCCGGCCCTTCGCCGAGACGGGGCTTCGACGGCGCTTCGACGGCGAGGATTGGACCGCCTTCAATCGCGTGTCCTTCCGGGTTCGCCCACACCTGCCCGGCTTCCACAACATCTCCCTGCTCGTGAAGTTCCAGGCGGCCGGCAGCGAGCGCTGGAGCTACACGTTCGGCCACCTGCACTACGTCCTGCTGCAACCCGACCGCTGGAACCACGTCGTCTGGGAGATTCCGCACCTGCCGCGGACCAACGTGACCGCGCTGGAATTCACCTACCGCCTGCAGGGTCACGAGCCGGGCGCCACCGACACGGTGCAGTTCGACTTCGATGATCTGCGGCTCGAGCGGGTGGAGGACCCGGACCCGTTCAGCGGCTGGGTGCCCGCGCCGGGTGACCTGGCCTACTGTCACCTCGGATACCTGCCCGCCAGCCCCAAGATCGCGGTCGCAGCGGGAGGAACGACCCGCTTCGAGATCGTGCGCGTCGGGGAGGAGACCCCGATTTTTACCGCCACGGCCCGGCCGCTGACCAACAGCCTCGGGGCGTTCTCCCTCCTCGACTTCTCGGATCTGCGCACGCCCGGCAGGTATCGCCTGCGCACCTCGACGGTCTTCACTCCCCCCTTCCCCATCGGGGATCGGGCCTGGCAACCGGCGGTGGAGGCCACGCTCAATCACTTCTCCTGCCAGCGCTGCGGCGAGGCCGTGCCAGGCATCCATGGCGTCTGCCACGCCGACGGACGGGTGGAGCACGCGGGTCAACGGATGCCCTTGAACGGCGGATGGCATGACGCCGGCGACCTTTCGCAGGGCCTGGTCAACACCGGCGAGGCCACCGCAGCGCTCCTTGCCGCCGCCGACCGCCTCGGCATCCCCGCCCTGACCACCGGCGCCCACGGGCCGGACGCCTCCCCGCGTCCGACCCTCGCCACCCGGCTCCGCACCGAGGCCGCCTGGGGACTGCAGTGGATTCACCGGACCCGCTTCGAGGATGGGGCCCGGCTCACCTGGGCAACCCTGGACTTCTGGAGCGATGGCGTGATGGGCAACGCCGATGACGTGGTGGTCAAGGCCGACAACGCCCCTTTCGAGGTCCTCCAGGCCGCGACCGCGGGCGCCCGGGCGGCGCGACTGCTCCGAGAGACCGCTCCCGATGCGGCGGCCCGAGCGCGCCAACTCGCCGAGGCGGACTGGGATCTGGCCGTGTCGCGGCTCGGCCAGCCGGGCACGGAGCTGGCCGCCGCCGCAGTCATCGCCGCGATGGAACTTCACCGCGACCGGCCCCGACCCGGAATGGCGGACCAGGCGATCGCGCTCGGGGACCGCTTGCTTGCGGCCCAGCAGATCCAGCCGCCCGAAGGATGGTCGATCCCGTTGAGTGGGTATTTC
>JBBQML010000734.1:0-3120 GCA_038328885.1 Verrucomicrobiota bacterium
GGCGAGGGCGAACACCATCGCGTCTCTGCGCAACTGCACAGCACTCCACGGCATGACCGAGCAGCTGAACACGCATCGCGCGGAGGATACCAATGCCTGACGGCGGGGGCGTCGGCGAGATTACCGTCACACTCTTCTACAGCCGCGTTGCCAGCCGGAAGACTGAGCACTCGTACTCTTGGCAACGCCTGCGAGATGATGTCCTCGCGACCACCCAAGCTCGGAAGGAGGACCTGCCCTGGCTCAAGCTCGCGCGATTTGGAGAGAAGATATCTAAGAACGGCAGCCTGCGCCACGACGGCAACCTGTCGGAGATCACCGGCATTGAGGCCGACTACGACGGCGAAACGGTGACGCCGCGGCAGGCGATTGAGAAGCTCGTCAAGGCTGGCATTAGGGCACTCGTCTATACCAGCCCGTCTCATCGCGAGGACGCGCCTCGGTGGCGAATCCTCTGCCCGACGTCGGGAGCGCTGCTCCCGGATCGCCGTGCCCACCTGGTCGGGCGGCTCAACGGCCTGTTCGGCGGTGTTCTGGCCGGCGAGAGCTTCACCCTTTCGCAGGCCTTCTATTTCGGCCAAGTCGGCGACAATCCGTCGCACATGGCGGAACTCGTCGAAGGCCGCCCAATCGACCTATGCGATGAGCTGGATGAGATTTGGATCGGACGACCAGCAACCAAACCAAGAAAACACCCCGCTGGGCAGCAAGGCAAGGCCGACACTGCTTCGTTGTTCGCGGCCATCGTCTCTGGCACCGGATATCACCAA
The DNA here is from genome assembly GCA_038328885.1 of Verrucomicrobiota bacterium. Lineage (GTDB taxonomy): Bacteria > Verrucomicrobiota > Verrucomicrobiia > Limisphaerales > CAIMTB01 > CAIMTB01. The sequence goes on from JBBQML010000734.1 coordinate 771, forward strand.
AGCATGCGTTCGGCTGGCGGGGGTCTGGGCTCGCGGCGGCGTCACCTATATGGACGCGCGTAGGCGGCTCGGAGAAGCATTCGAGGCGGTGCCAGAGGGGCAGCGGGACGGGAGATGGAGGGCGCGACGTGAAGACGTCGATCGGTGTTTGGAGGACATTTACGGCAAAGAGGCAAAGAAACGAGACGGCGAGACTGGGCAGGAAGCACCTCAAGTTGGTGCCCTGCCCACCTCGACATCAGCGGTTCGACCCACGATCCGCTACCTCCCCGGCAAGATCGCCGAGACGGTCGACAGAGCGGAGGAGGCGCTGATTGCTTCTGGCGCCGGGATCTACCAACGGGGCACCTTCCTGGTACGCATGGGCTGCGTTGGCGTGCTTGTCCGCGATGGGCGCAATGTCACGGCGGATCGGATTGTCGAGGTCGGCGACCACGCTCTGGTCGAAGTAATGACCAAATCCGCCAATTGGGAGAAGCTTGACAGCCGCAGCGGCAAGTATGTTCCGAGTGACGCGCCGCTGAAGGTCGCGATGACCTATCAGCAGCGGATCGGGAAGTGGAAGGTCCCGGTGCTCTCGGGAGTCATCAACGCTCCCACCCTGCGGCCGGATGGCTCGGTCCTGGACCAGCCAGGGTATGACGCATCTACCGGGTTGCTGCTGGTCGAGACGGAAGTTTTCTATCCCCCAATCCCGGCTGCCCCCACGCAGTATGAGGCGCTGCTCGCTTTGGGCGTGCTGGAGGGCCTCCTGGACGGGTTTCCATTCGTGGACACGTGTAGCAAGGCAGTCGCGCTTTCATGCATTCTGTCCGCCTGCATTCGCCGATCTCTGCCCACCGCCCCGCTGCATGGCTTCACCGCCCCGGCGCCCGGATCCGGCAAGTCCTACCTCGTGGACATCGTATGTCTGATCTCCTCGGGACGCGAGGCCGCCGTGATGGCACAGGGCCGCACCAGCGAAGAGCTGGAGAAACGGTTAGGGGCAATGCTCCTCGCCGGCGACCCGGTCATCGCCATCGACAACTGCGATGTGCCTGTCGGAGGAGATTTTCTCTGCGCCATCATCACCCAGCAGACGACCCAAATACGCATCCTGGGCCGGTCCGAGGCGCCGGAACTCCCGTCGAACTCGCTGATCACGGCCACCGGCAATAACCTGCAGCTGGAAGGGGATATGGCGCGGCGTGCTGTGCTCTGCCAGCTGGATCCGCGCGAGGAGCGGCCCGAATTGCGCGAGTTCAGCATGAATCCCGCGGCCTTGGTGAAGGAAAACCGCGGGAAGTATGTGGCCGCGGCGCTGACGATCTTGAGGGCTTACCGGCACGCAGGGTGCCCGAACAAGCCCATGCCGTTGGCCTCATTCGAAGACTGGAGCAACTGGGTCCGAGGTGCCTTGATCTGGGTGGGGCAAGCCGATCCGGTTGAGACGATGGAGGAGGTGCGCGACCTCGATCCCAGGCGCAACAAGATGGTCGCAATCGTTACGCAATGGAGTCTCGTGGTCGGGACCGAAGAGGTGACGGTTAGCCGGTTGATCGATGTCGCTTGCGCGAAGCAATGCGGTGAGCCGCGGCAGGGCACGTCGCAGGACAGCACTGAATTCCTCCACCCTGAGTTCCGCGAGGCTCTGCTCACGGTCGCCGGCGCCCAAGGGGCGATCAACAGCGCCCGGTTGGGGAACTGGCTGCGCGGCAACAAAGATCGTCTGGTAGCTGGCCATCGCATCACACGTGCTGGAACGACTTCGGGCGTGCAGCGCTGGCGCCTAGAATAGGGAGCCAAAGTGATGCGTGGGGGTGGCGGCATAGGTGGGGTAGGGGGAGTATTTCCTGTACTCCGGGAGAATTGTCATACAACGATATCAAAACAATTATGACAGTTTTGGGGAGAGGGGGAAATGACCCCACCTATCCCCCCTACCACTACCTGACGCGATGCCACCCGTCCCCTCGCGCTGCTGGGGCGCTTCAGTCGCGGCGGCTTGCCCGCGCCTCGTTCCCTGATCAGTCAGAGATCCCGATGCCTGACACGCCTGCCGAGTTCCCGCTCTGCGAACTCGCCCCGGTCGATCCGCTTATCGCTTATGAGTAACAGGGCCAGCCCAGACAAGGAGGGTGGCATGACGACCGTCATCGCCGTTGTGCTGCTGACAATCCGCCAGTGGGTTGGTCCAAGTCGATCATTGCGCCAGACGGCGCGCCGTTGACGCCCACGGAGGCCCAGAGCGGGCCGGTCTCCACGCGCGGCGATCTGGCGCTGGTGAAGGCGCTGGGCCGGGCGCATCGGTGGCGGCGGATGCTGGAGGCCGGCGAGCGCGGCTCTGCGCGGGAACTCGCCAGGGGGGAGC
>JBBQML010000735.1:0-3119 GCA_038328885.1 Verrucomicrobiota bacterium
GTACAGGAGGAATCGCTTAGCCCCGGGGTCGTGCTGGTTGATCGGCAGCGGGATTGCGAAGTTCCCGCCGTCACGGGCTGCACAGGCGTCGTGCAGGCGGTACCAAAGGTCGACGATCCGCGAGTTGGAGGCGCGGAAGTCTTTCACGATCCGCTTCGACTCCTCCTCGGTCAGGTCAAGGCCAGCCATGACCCGGGCGACCTCGACGAATTTCCGCCACCCGCAACCGAAACCGAGGCCCAGCGTCCTCGCTTTCGCGAGCTGCCGAAGCCCAGAGCCGGTCCGTTCGCACCACTCCTTCAGCGGTTCCGGCTCGGTGTAGTTCATCGTCCGCCGGGCGTGGATTTCGTAGGCGTCGGCCTCCGGGTTCTCGCGGAAGAGGCGCAAGGCCTCGGTGTCGCCAGCCAGGTACAAGAGAACCCGGCTCTCGATCTGGCTGTAATCGACGACGGCGAGCACCCGTCCCGGAGGGGCGACGATGGCGCGGCGGAGGTCGACGCCCTCGGCCGTCTTCCGGTTCAGGTTCTGGAGATTTAGCCCGCCGCCACCGGACCAACGGCCCGTGCTGGCGCCGAAGTAGCGCAGCTCGTAGGCCATCCTGCCGTTCGGCATCCGACGCGCCTCCATGGCTTCCAGCACCCGGGCGGTCCGGTTCGCCGAGCGGATGCGCTGCATGTCCCGCGCCCAGCCGGTGCCGACCGAGTCCGGGTTTGCGTCGGCCCATTCCATGAAGCCGGGGTCCTTCGCGGAGGTGCTGGCCGGGGCTTCGACGCCCTTGAGTTGGCAGGCGACGCGGAAGGACTTGATCGACAGCGCCCGGTCCCACGGCAGGCCCGCAGACATCCCGGTGATGAGTTCCTGAAGTCCGAGGCGACTGGCGCGGACGTGGCCCCAGTCGACCGCGAGCCCGCGCCGGCCCATCTCGGACGTCAGTTCGAAGAGGCGGCGCTCGGGCGCCGGCCAGTGCCGCTCCAGGTGGTTCCAAAGGGCGAGGCAGGCCAGCGCGTCTCGACCGGCGTAGCGGCGCATCTCGAAGGCGAGGAATCCGTCCTCCATCGGGTTCCAGCCCTTCGCCCGTGATCGCGGCGCCTTGTCGAGCGCCTGACCGAAGACGGCCTTCACCGCGCCAGCGAGGTCACGAGGGAATTGCAGGAAGGCGCACAGCGCGGCAGAGCAGAACCATTCGGCCGGGCCGGCGGCGTCCCGGGCGATGGCGCCCATCTCCCGGAGACGCTCGAACACGCCACGGTCGAAGTCCCTGTTGTGGCTGACCCATCGCCGGCCCGCGATGGTCGCCCACGGGAACTGCCGCGGCGCGCAGGCGCAGGTCCGCTCGCCGTCGGTAACCGCCACGAGGTACGCGTGGAAGCGCGGGTCGTGGCAGTAGGCCCAGCCGCCCAGTTCCTTCACCGAGTAGGCCGACGTGTAAAACGTCTCGAAGTCGACGGCGACCAGGTCGCCGACCGGCTTCGCGGCCCACTCTGCGGGCGTGAGGATGACGGGCTCCTGGATCACGCCGGGGTGCCCTTTCGCGGGTCGTAACCGTTCACGTAGCGCCAGAGCGCTGCCACCATGCGGAAGGCCTGCCAGTCGCGGGTCGGATCGGGATGCTTGACCACGACCACGCGGCCGGGCTCGGTCGTCGAGATGAAGATGTTGGCGGCCAGGACCCGGCCGATGTGCTCCTCGCCCCAGTACGTCGCCCCGTACGCGGCCAACTGCATGGCCTGGTTGTCGTAGGCCTGAACGTCCTCGCCCGGCTTCGTCTTGCGGGTCTTGTAGTCGAGGATGCCGATGCCGTTTCGGCCGTACCGGAAGAGCACGTCGGCGGTGCCGGCGAAGCCGTGCTGCTTGTTCACGAGCCGGGACTCGCGGTCGATGATCTCGATGCCGACCTGCTGCTTCCACGCGAGCACGGGCTCGACGTAGGTGCGGAGGTCGTCTGCGTAGGGCTCGCCGGCCATCGCGGCTTCGAGCGCGCCGTGGATCATCGTGCCGAGGTCGGCGGCCTGCTCGACCTGTTCGAAGGCGGCGGTTCGGACGCGGTTGCACCAGTAGTCCTCGGACTCCTCGGCCATCTTCGGGGTGCGGAGGGAGGCACGGGCGACCTGGTCGAGCTTCCACTTTTCGAGTCCGGGCTTGGCCAGGACGCCAAGGATGCCAGTCACGCTCGGGTAGAGGCCGAGACGCCTGGCGTCACGGAGAGTGGTCGGGCGTTCACCTCGGCCATCCGAGGTTGGCAGGCGATGAACCGGGGTACCGTCGTCACGATACCAGTGGGAGGCGGAAACCTTGTTCTTGGAGAGTATGGCCATTTGAGTTGAGAGGAAGTGCGGGAAGGACCGGGGGCCGGAGCCTCCCCGCGAGGGTTGGTGTGGGGTTCAGGCCGACAGCGCAGAGCCGTGAACCATCATGTGGTGCTTGCGACACAACCAGATGACCTCAAGGGGCCGTCGGTAGTCGGGATGATGAGCGTCGCTCTTCTCCGCTCCGCAGACGGCGCAGGGACGCTGCTCCAGTCGTCCACGACCTACCGCATCCCGCACCCGGCCCTGCGCGCGAATCTTCTCGGAATTGTGGCGGTAGTAATTCTCCCGCCATCGCCGGCGGCGTTCACTCTGAGCGAACCGCCGCTCCTGTTCTCGGACGCGTTCGGGATATTCGGAACGCCGCTGCTTCGCGTAGTCCGCCCAGCAACTCCGACATGCGCTGCGATAGCCGTTTCCATCCGCCCGAAGATAGAAGCTCTCCAGCGGCAGAGTTCGACCGCACTCGTTGCAGTGTTTCATGGCTAGAAGGGAACTTCCTCGTCGAAGGTCTCGATGCTCGGCGCCATGGGAGCCGGTGCCGGGCGAAGCGCGGCGACCGGCTGAGGCGGCAGCGGCACCGGGACGACCACGGGAGCGGGTGCAACAGGCGCGGCAGGAATCGCCAGACCCTGCGGGACCGGCGACAGCGCCGCGATCGAGGCGAACACTCCGACACCGTCCTTGCGCTTCACGTGCTCGACCGTGAGCAGGCACTTCGCGCCTTTGAGCGAGCAATAATCCCATCCGTACTCGGGCGCCCTGCCCAACAGCGACTTCAGGAACGCGAACAATGCGGACTTCTCGTTACCG
>JBBQML010000736.1:0-3111 GCA_038328885.1 Verrucomicrobiota bacterium
ACCCCGGCCCTCCTCGGCATCGCGCTCGCCGCCGCCGCCATCCTCGCCGTCTCCTGCGCCACCACCCAGAACCGTTCCATCGTGATGCCGCCCACCATCGGTGGCGCCACCTACGCCGGCACCGAGGCCTGTTCCCCGTGCCATGAGCAGCTCAACAGGAACTTCGCCTCCGCCAGCCACGCCCGCCTCCTCGCCGCCGGACCCAACGCCGTCAACGTCGGCTGCGAATCCTGCCACGGCCCCGGCAGCACCCACATCGAAAGCGGCGGCGCCGCCCGGACGATCATCAATCCCAAGCGCGACCCCGCCAGCTGCTTCGAATGCCACGCCAACCTGCGCGGCCAATTCGGCCTTCCCCATGCCCACCCCGTCATGAACGGCCAGATCACGTGCAGCGCCTGCCACGATCCGCACCAGGGCGACGCCATGCGGGGCGGGGGCACCGCCCTCCGCACCGCGGATCAGGTCTGCTCCTCCTGCCACCGGGCTCAGCGCGGCCCACACGTCTTCGAGCATGAAGCGCTCCGCGAGGGGTGCACCACCTGCCACCTGCCCCATGGCTCGGTAAACCAGAAAATGCTCAGCGAACGAAACGCCGTCCTCTGCCTCAAGTGCCACTTCCAGCAGCAGACGTCCCCAGGCCGCATCGCCATCGGCACGATCGACCACACCACCTTCCTCTCCCGCGGTACCTGCTGGAGCGCCGGCTGTCACGAAGCCGTCCACGGATCTTCCGTCAGCCCCTCCCTCCGCTTCTAATCCCGCTGCCTCACCGCCGATGAAATCCTCACTCTTCTCCCCCATGAAGACTCCAGGCCCGGGCACCCTCCGCGCCCTCCTGTCCGGCCTCGCACTCCTCGGCCTCCTGACCCCGGCCCTCCATTCAGCCCGGGCCGCCGAAGCCCCCCCCGAGGCTGCCACCACCATCGGCACCAGCACCACCGCCGCCCCGGAACCCACCCCTCCCGCCGACCCCGCGGCCCCCGAGGTCGAGGACAAGGAAGCCGCCGAGGACGCCCCCGCCGAGGAAACCCCGGAGGAATCCCCCCCCGGCACCGAAGCCGCCCCCGGCGACTACCGCAACTGGTTCATCACCTCCGTCGGCGGCCTCATCGTCGATGGCGACAAAGCCGCCGCCCAACGCCGCAGCGGCCTGCCCGCCAGCGCCTTCGGCGGCATCGAGTCGCTTCACTACGAACACGACGTCGGCAAGAAGGGCCTCTTCAAGGTCGATGGACGCGGCATCTTCGGCAACGAGGACTACGACCTCCGCCTCGAGTGGTCCGAGACCGACAAGGCCTTCGTCCGCGGCGGTCTCAGCCAGCGCCGCAATTACTCGGACGGCAGCGGTGGCTGGTTCCCCGGCAACAACCAGTGGTTCTCACCTTACGATGACCGCCTCGAACTCGTCCGCGGCAACGTCTTCTTCGAAGCCGGCCTGCGCCTCCCCGGCAAACCCGAACTGACCATCCGCTACGACCACGACTGGCGCGACGGACTCAAGGACTCGACCATGTGGGGCGATACCGGCCTCACCGGCGGCGCCGGCATCCGATCCATCGTCCCCGCCTTCTACGACCTCGACGAGGAATCGGACACACTCTCCATCGACCTCCGCCACACCCTCGGCAAGACCACCTTCGGCGCCGGGTTCTCCTACGAGCAGTCCGATCTCCAGAACTCACGGAACTTCTGGCGCCGCCCCGGCGAAACCTCCGACCGCCACGTCACCCAGAAGGAAACCGTCGAGAGCGACCTCCTCAACGCCCGCGCCTTCGTCGACACGACCTTCAACGACAAGTTCCGCCTCACCAGCGCCTACTCGTTCACCACCCTCGAAACGGATATCTCGGGCAGCCGCATCGTCGGCACCGACTACGACCCCATCTACGACCCGGTGTACGGCCGGCGCGACGTCGGCTTCCTGGGCCTCGCCGGAACGACCCAACTCGATCAGCACGTCTGGAACGTCAACCTCCTCTGGAACCCCTTCGCCAACCTCGCCGTCATCCCCGCGTTCCGCCTCGAGAACCAGGCCGTCGACGGCTCCTCCTCCTGGACCGACACCGGAGCCGGGGACGTCGCCCGCGCCGCGGCCAACACGAAGGACATGGTGGACCTCTCCCAGCAACTGGAAGTGCGCTACACCGGCGTCACCAACGTCGTGCTGTACGCCCGTGGGGACTGGGTCCAGGGAGACGGCAACCTGCTCGAGACCGAGCGGCTCATGCCCTCCCAGCAGATCGAACTCCGTCGGGACAGCGACTTCGACCGCTTCTCGCAGAAGTACTCCGCCGGCGCCAACTGGTACCCTGCCGCCCGGATCAGCTTCCACGCCCAGTACTATCACAAACAGCGGGACAACGACTACAGTCAGGACCCCGCCGCCACCGTGAATTTCTCCGGGGCCTACCCCGGGTTCATCCAGAACCAGAGCTTCACCACGGATGACGCCAATTTCCGGGTGACCTGGCGTCCGCTCGACAAGCTCACCCTCATCACCCGATACGACTTCCAGTACAACACCATCGACATGGAGGGCGTCGGCCTCGCCGGCGTGGAGAGCAGTCGGAATACCGCGCACATCCTCAGCGAGACGATCACCTGGACCCCCATCAACCGCCTCTACATCCAACCGGGCGTCAACTACGTCCTCGATACCACCAAGTCCGCCGCCACTTCCGCGGTCACGTTCCCCGGCTCCCCCGTCGACGAGGCGAGCAACGACTACCTGAACCTTACCTGCACCGTGGGCGTGGTGTTGGACGACCGGACCGACCTGCAGGCGCAGTACACCTACTACCTCGCCGACAACTTCCGCGACATCTCCGCTTACTCGCAACCGTACGGCGCCGACACCGAGGAACACGGCATCGTCGCCACCCTCATCCGGCGTATCAGCCCGCGTCTCAAAGTCAGCCTGCGCTACGGTTTTTTCACCAGCCGCGACGACCTTTCCGGCGGGTTCAACGACTACGATGCCCACCTCGTCTACGCCTCCACCCAGTACCTCTTCTAGGCGGCCCGACGCCCCGCTCGAATGTCGCAGGCCCGGCCGCCGTCCATTACCCCAGACATAATCCCCAGCCCCCCCACCCTCATGAAGAACGC